>JAAFHQ010000360.1 GCA_013298445.1 Chitinophagales bacterium
AAAACTAATTAAACTCTGCGAAACTCTGTGGTTTACTCTGGGAAACTCTGCGGTAAAAAAAATTAAGTCGCGTCGTCGTATTAAAAAAAATTGGCGAAGCCAAAATCCGTGGTAGTAAAAAAATCCGTGGCAGTAAGTCCTACCCCCGCTTCCCCTCCAACTGAAAAATCCCCTCCAATTCCCCATACACCTCCGGCAGCACCACCTTAAACTGCTGCGGAAAATGAAAATAATGCACCACCGTAACCGCCAACAACTCCACATCGGGCCGATTGATCCATTGCTGAATGGCCAGGGCCGGGAAACCACTGATTTGAGGAAACACCAACCAACGTTGGGGATCATCCGCTGGCCAATTGAGCTGCGGAAAACTGAGCACAAAAGCCCGCGCCCACTCGTGCAGCACCACATCGTAATACTCGCGGGGGCTCATAAAACCCTTCATCAGGTGAGGAGCGGAAAACAGTAAAACCCCATCCTCCTCAAACAACTCCGAGGCGTGAATGTAATGGGGATATTGAGGCGAATGAAAAGCCTGGGCGAACACCACCACCGTTTCGAATTTGGGCAGCAAATAGTCCGGCAAATGAAAGGTAAGCGGCATGGCACTGGCGGCAACCGCCACTTTTAAATCTTCACTGACCGTCGTGTCTTCATCCGGGCTTTTAAAATCGGTGGCTATTTTGAACAAAGCAACCCGCTGGTGGAAACGCTGACGATCCTCCTCGCTGTTGAGCTGCTGGTAAAAAAAACTGTGCTGCTCAAAAAAAGCCCCCAGTTTACCCGGCAATGTTGGTGGATTGCGTTTGTACCAATACCAGTCGATTTGGGGCGAAAAAATATACAAAATGACCAAAGCCACCACGCAGGGTATCACATAGCTTGCATACGCAGGGTCCACCATCAGGGCCAGGTAAAAACTGATGGCCATGGCGATAAAAAAAGGCAGAGAAAGCATTCGACTAAACGGCATAGTGGTATGTGGTTTAAAGCTTGGTCACCGCAGCTGGCTGGATCAAGGAGAGTGGGTTGAGTACCTGCCCATCCCATTCCGCAAAAAAAGCAATTGGTTCTCCGCCACTCAAGGCCAGTAGCTTCCAGTTTTTTTCCTCCTGATTGCTCAAGGGGAGGTAGTGGCGCTGCTGATCGATGGCGTAAAAGCGCTGCTCCTGCAAGATAACGCCAAAATCACTCAGGATAAATGGGCTGAGGGATAAAAAAGGATTTTGGCTCAAGGCTTGCGCATAGTTTTGGGCCAAATCAGCCACGCTGTTGAAACCCGTCAAGTCCGCAAAAGGCTCAATGGAGAAACCAAACTCCCCGACCACCGCCCGCAAGGGATTGATGCCCGGGAAAAAGTACAGATCCGCTTCAAAAGCCGCTCCGATGATCCATTCCTGTTCGTAAGGCGCATCCCGAAAGGCAAAATCCAGGACCAGGGCAGGTTTTTGCAATTTTTCGGCCCAAAACCAGGTGCGCCGCCAGCGCAAATCTTCCTCTACCCCAAAATTTTGCCCCAATACCAGCCAGCGATCGTGCACTGGCGTCTGCTGAAGCAGATCAGCCTTCCGAATCGTGCGCCCACCGTATAGCAAAAGTTCCTCCTGCATTGCTGGGGGCAAAGTTTCCAATTTTTCAAAAGCTTGAGCAAAGAGGTAAAAATCGGCGAGTTCGTTGAAGAACAAATCGGGCCATTGGGGCTCGTTGCGGCGCTCGCGCAGGAGGCGAATGCGGCGGGAAATGGCACCCAGTTTGGCATCGGTCATGCGGGCAGCGATGCTGTCCCAGGTGGAGTGCGGTTGACTTTGCAGGTGCCCGAATCCCTGGCGTATCGCGTCCAATACCCAAAGCTGGAGCTCTTTGGCTCCGAGGGACATGGCTTCGATGCGTTTATCCAGGGGTGATTTCATGGTAAGAGTTGAGGAGGTTGAGGAGGTTGAGGGAAGTTGAGAAGGTTTAGGCTGCCGCAGTAACTTAGACAATGTCCTTGTCAAAAACGCTGCGGCAGCCTAAACCTTCCTCAACCTCCCTAAACCTTCTCAACCCCAAAAGCCATCAATCTTCGTCTTCTTCCTCAATCAAAATGCCCAACGCGATCATGGCTTTTTCCGAAGCCATTTGTTCGGCGCTTTTTTTGTTGAAGTCGTCGGCAACTGCGACCCGTTTGTTGTTGATCATCACGGCCACTTTGAAGCGATCGCGTTTTTCAAATTTATAACGGGCCAGGAGTTTGTAAGTTACACTTTTGCCACTTTTTTGGCACCATTCCAGGAGTTGGCTCTTGTAGTTGTCGTCGAGGCGCTCCAGTTCGTGGATGTTCACGTACTTGCGCAGCATGTGGTTGATCACGAAGGTTTTGGTTGGTCCATAACCCCGATCGAGGTAAACGGCACCCACCAGTGCTTCCACCGCGTTGCCGAGCATGGAGCGGCTCAGGCGGGTGGTATTGTACTCCGCGAGCAGGAGCTCCAGCTCCATTTTGTCACCAATCCGGTTGAGCGATTTGCGCTTCACCAGTTTGGAGCGCATTTTGGTGAGAAAACCTTCGTTGCTGTCCGGGTATTTTTTGAAGAGGTATTCGGCCACGATGGTGCCCAAAACTGCGTCGCCGAGGTATTCCAGGCGCTCGTTGTTTTGCATCGGAAAAGCTTTGTCGCCCGAATTGCTGGTCGACTTATGCGAAAAGGCCAACTTGAAAATACCCAAATTCGCTGGCGTGTAACCCAAGAGTGGCTTGAGTTTACGGGCGAATTCTTTATCCGAAGACAGGTAATAGTTATAAAATTTGAATAAAAGACGCAAGGCCGTTTAGTTATGAGTGTAAACAATGCCGCCCTGCAAAAAACTGACTGAATGCCATTTTTTGCAGGGTGATGACTATGAATAAATACAGAAACGGCCTGTAAATAGTGAAGAGAAAGAAGCAAACTACTGAAAGTGAACAGCAAAATTGATGCTGTATCAAATCAAACTTAGCCATTTAGAACGTACAAAATCGCTGAGTTTGAGCGCATATCGCTGGGGCATTGAGTAGTTTTCTTTCTTTTCTACAAAAAACCATTACAGTCCTATTCTGTGAACTGCTTAAAAATCAAAGATGAATTATGGCCACCAAAGCCAAATGTATTGCTGAGTACCGCCCGCACTTTGCGTTCCTGGGCCTGGTTAAAGGTCAGGTTCAAGCGGCTGTCTATATCCGGATCGTCGGTAAAGTGGTTGATTGTTGGTGGAATGAATTGACCGTTGAGGGCCAAAATTCCAGCAATGGCCTCAATGGCCCCGGCTGCCCCCAACAAGTGACCAGTCATGGATTTGGTCGAGCTGATGTTGAGTTTGTAGGCGTGTTCGCCAAATACGCTCTGAATGGCCTTCGTTTCGGCAATATCCCCCAATGGCGTCGAAGTACCGTGTACGTTGACGTAGTCAATTTCGTCGGCATTCATCTTGGCATCGGCCAGGGCCATGCGCATCACGTTTTGTGCGCCCAGACCCTCGGGGTGAGGAGCGGTAATGTGATAGGCGTCGGCAGTTGCACCTGCACCTACAATTTCTGCGTATATTTTGGCACCGCGTTTTTTAGCGTGCTCGTATTCTTCAAGGATCAATGCGCCTCCACCTTCACCCAGTACAAAGCCATCGCGGTCTTTGTCGAAGGGGCGGGAAGCTGTTTTGTAGTCGTCGTTGCGGGTCGACAAGGCTTTCATGGCGTTGAAACCACCAATTCCTGCTTTGGTTACCGCAGCTTCTGAACCACCCGTTACAATCACATCATTGCGGCCCAGACGAATGTAGTCAAAGGCGTTCATGATCGCGTGAGTAGCTGATGCACAAGCCGATACGGTAGCATAATTGATGCCCCTAAAACCGTACTTGATGGAAATGTGTCCTGCTGCAATGTCCGCAATCATCTTGGGAATCATGAAGGGGTTGTAGCGTGGGATTCCATTACCAGAAGTGAAGGTTTCAATTTCTTCTTCCAGAGAGCGCAAGCCACCAATCCCCGAGCCCCAAATGACTCCTACACGGTCGCGATCCAACTGCTCCAATTGGGCAGTCAAACCAGAATCCTGCATAGCTTCATCTGCACTAACGAGGGCGAATTGGGTAAAACGGTCAAGACGGCGTACCTCTTTTTTATCAATCGCAACTTCTGGGTCGAAGTTTTTGACTTCGCAGGCGAAATGAGTTTTGAACTCCGTAGGATCAAATAAAGTGATCCGATCGGCGCCACTCACTCCGTTCTGTAAACCTTCCTGGTAAGCCAGCAGGGTATTGCCAATGGGGGTAGTTGCGCCCAAGCCGGTTACAACAACTCTTCTCATATACAGTATTAATTAGCAGAAACAAGAGTATGCTTATAAAAAATCCACAGGCTAAAAAATCAACCTGTGGATTTTTTTCCGAACACGAGTTTTACTTCGCGTTGGCCTCAAGATAGGTAATTGCATCACCTACCGTTTTAATGTTCTCCGCTTCTGCGTCTGGGATGGAGATATCGAACTGTTTCTCGAATTCCATGATCAGCTCAACGGTGTCCAGAGAGTCCGCACCCAAATCGGTTGTGAAGCTCGCTTCAGGGGTAACTTCTGAATCCGTAATTCCCAGCTTCTCAACGATGATTTTGGTTACTTTTTCTGCAATGCTTGACATGTTAGAAAGCTTTATTGATTTATAAATGCACCCGCAAAGTAACGTAGAACTATATTGATAAACAAAGTTTTTCAGGTAATTTTTTAAATACCTGTCCTACGCATTGCGGCTAATGCCAGAGTTCAAAAGCTTGATTTTGTTGAATTCAGCGGAACTCTTGCACAATCCAAGCCAATTCCTCACCTTTGTTGGAAGATAAGCTTGGGGTCAAAAGTTCGAATTCTTTTCAAGCTTTGAACCTTTGGACTGCATCACCTTCTTAAAGTAACAGCTATGCGCTCCTTATTTATTACCTTGTTTTTGTGTGGCTCAGTGGGCATAATTCTGGCCCAAGGCTCGGCATTTGGCATCAAAGGTGGGGTAACCGCCAGCCGCCAACGTTGGGACAATAATTTTGACCGCGACATGTTGCTGCGTTACCACGGCATCGTTTTTGTCGAGTCGCTGGCAGAAGACACCCGTTTTTCCTTGTTTGCTCAGGCGGGCTATCACATCAAAGGGAGCGCCATTCGTACCCCCCGCAGTGCAGTCACGGGTTCAGGGGGCACTATTTTTACGGTTCCCGCACAACAAATCTCCTTTGAATACCGTAATGCATCCATAACCGTGGGGGCCAAACAACACTTGGATCTCGATTTGGGTGACAAAAAACTGTACTACCTCTTTGGGTTGCGGGGCGAATACACCATCAATACCTTACTCGGGCCACGCATTCCCAATGAGTACGATATTTTTACCATCTACTACCCTATTCCTGAGTTTGTGCGCAAAATCAATTATGGCATCACTGTAGGTGGCGGAATCCATGTTCCTTTTGATGACCTGGTTGGCGTATTGCTTGAATTTACGGTCAATCCTGATTTTTCCTACCAATACGATCAGCCACCACTGGAAAACATCATCAATCCGAACCCCTGGGCACCCCGAGGCAACATCACCTTACCCCAGCGTAGAAGCACCAACCTGGCCTTTGAGCTTTCCCTTGGTTTCCGCTTTTTGCGCAAAGTAATTTATGTTGACTAGGACAAATCAGGCCTTTAAAGGGTCTATGAACCAAAAGCAATTATGATTCTTCGCAGCGATAACCTCATTAAAGTATACGGTCGACGCCATGTGGTCAAGGGTGTTTCGATCAATGTCAATCAGGGTGAAATTGTGGGACTGCTGGGGCCAAATGGTGCCGGTAAAACCACAACCTTTTATATGGTGGTTGGTTTTATCCAGCCCAATGAAGGCAAAGTGTTCCTCAACGATGAGGAGATCACCACTTTGCCCATGTACAAACGGGCCCAAAAAGGGATTGGTTATTTGCCGCAGGAGCCTTCGGTTTTCCGCAAACTAACGGTGGAAGACAATGTCAAAGCTGTATTGGAAATGACAACACTGTCCAGAGCGGAGCAAAAAGACAAGCTGGAAGTGTTAATCGATGAGTTCAACCTGCACAAGGTGCGCAAAAGCCGGGGGGATACCCTTTCGGGTGGGGAGCGCCGCCGGACGGAAATTGCCCGGGCCTTGGCTACCGACCCTACTTTTATTCTGCTGGACGAGCCTTTTGCCGGGATCGACCCCATTGCGGTGGAAGACATCCAATACATCGTGGCCAAGCTCAAAACCAAAAACATCGGCATCCTGATCACCGACCACAACGTACAGGAAACCCTCTCGATTACCGATCGGGCTTACCTGATGTTTGA
>JAAFHQ010000361.1 GCA_013298445.1 Chitinophagales bacterium
TGAGGATGACTTTTCGGAAGTGTTCATCAACATGAAAAGCATTGCCCGCTCGATCAAGATGACCGAATTGGAGCAAGCGCTGATCAACCTGCAGGAAACGAAAACCCCTCCAGTTGCGGCTACTCCTGCGCCGAAAACAGCGGTGGGATCCTCCGCGCAGGCGCCCTGGTTTCGGGTGGTATCGCCCCACCTCGACATCAAACAGGGTCGCCTGGATGAATCTATTTTTGCGGCGAATCTGGCCGAGGTCGCCTTGGGCAATGGTCGCGAGATTTACAATAATCCGGTGGTGTTTTTTTCCAAAACCTATTTTACCGCCGGACTTAGAAATGTGGCCAAAACGGTCATCCAGGGACTGAATGGCCAGCAAGATGCCGAAAACCGGGTCATTTCCCTGCAAACTGGCTTTGGTGGAGGAAAAACGCATACCCTGATTTCGCTTTACCACCTGGGAAAATGGGGCAAAAAGGCCACCCAATCGGCCTATGCCCAGGAATTGCTAAAGCATTCCGGAGCGCCGGATTTTGATAGTGCCAACATTGCCGTTTTTACCAATACCACCAATGATCCTGCCAATGGTAGAACCACGGACAATGGCACTCTCATCCAAACCATTTGGGGGGAATTGGCCTACCAGCTGGGTGGTACTGCTGCGTATGAGCTGGTGCGCAAGAATGACGAACAATTGATCGCTCCGGCGGGACTGTTCAAGCAGGTGCTGGAAAAGTGCAAACCCGCCCTGATCTTGATCGACGAGTTGGCCGACTATTGCGTAAAGGCTTCGGCCAAAAAAGCGGGCAACAGCAGCCTTGCCGATCAAACGATCAGCTTCATGCAGGAGCTGACCGAAGCGGTAGCGAGTACAAACCACTGTGTAGCGGTAATCACGCTGCCCGCCAGCCCCCAGGAGGTGGGCAATACCCCCGAAGCGCAGGCCATCCTGACTTCTTTGCAAAAACGCGTGAGTCGGGTTGGTGCCGATACCCAGCCAGTTGCTGATGAGGAGATTTATGAAGTGATTCGCCGACGGCTATTTGAAGACATGGGCGATGCCCAGGTCATGGAGTCGGTGGCTGCCCAGTATTTGGAGTTGTACCAGCAGTTTCGAGCCGAGCTTCCTGCGCACGCCATTAAGTCGGAGTACAAACAAAAAATCCTCAAGTCTTATCCTTTTCACCCGGAGTTGATCGACGCTTTTCGCATCCGTTGGGCCAGTCACCACGATTTTCAACGCACCCGAGGCGTATTGCGCCTGCTTGCGGCCATTGTGAGCGACCTCTGGAAACGGCAGCAGTCGCTTCCGGGCAACAATTTATTGATCCACCCTGGTGTAGTCAACTTTGCCAATTTGGACGCCTTGTCTGGTCAGCTCAAAAAGTTGTACGGCAATGGTTACGATTCGGTCATCGCTGCGGATGTTGCCGGGTCATCATCCAATGCCTTTAAAATCGACAACAACAAAGCGGAATACGGGCAATGGTACCTCACGCAGTCGATTGCTTCCGTCTTTTTGATGAACTCCTTCGGCAACGAGGGGGCCAATAAAGGGATTTCGGTTCCGGAATTGAAATTGAATCTGTTGACGCCCGAAGGCTTCAACCACAATAGCATCAATGGTGCCCTGGATGAATTGGAGAACAATGCCTATTACCTGTATTATGCCCAGGCTGGCGGTACAGGAAAACGCTATTGGTTCAATACCAAGCCCAACATCAACATCCTCATCAACCAGGCCAAAGGCGACATCAAAAACGAGGACATCAATGCTGAAATCATCAGTAGGATCAACCTGAAGTCCAAGAATGTCCCCCTTTTTAATGTTTTGGTGAATCCTACCCTGGAGCTTCCGGAACAGACCAAACCGACTTTACTGATCCTTAGCCCTGAGCACCTGGTAAGTCCGGGTGGGGTCAGTGGAAGTACCGCTGCTTTGATTGAAAAGATCGCAACCAAAAAAGGCAATAGCGAGCGAATTTACCGCAACACCATGCTGTTTCTGATCTGCTCTGAATTGGGGATTGGCAAACTGCAATCCACCATCCGGGAATTTTTGGCCTGCCACAAAATCACCCAGGAGTACCAGGGACAGTTAGAACGGGAGCAAAAAGACGACCTGAAACGCCGCATGGACGATGCCTCTCAACAAGCAGAATCAGCCCTGGTGGTGGCGTATTCGATCCTCATCAAATACGCGGTAAAAAATGGAGTGAGCCAACTGCAGGTCAAGCAACAATTCAAATCCAGCCTCGATCAACAAATCAGCGTCATCATTGATGCCCTGAAAGAAGAAGAATGGTTGTTGGAGTCCGTAGGGGTCAATACCTTGAGAAACAACAACCTCTTGCCCACAGCAGACCATACCCTCAAAACTAAAGACGTTTACGAGGCTTTCCTCCGCTTTGACGACAAGCCCATGATCACAGGCCCCGATGCAATCAACCGAAGCCTGCTGAGGCACTGTACCAATGGGGAAATTTGTATCGCCGCAGGCGATGGCAGCACGTTCACCAAGTTCTTTTTTAAGGAATCAGTGCCCTTCTTTGACGCCACTGCTGATTCGTATTGGTTGGTGGACAAATCGCTCATCCCGCCACCACCAGTTGCCGATACTGCCCCATCCTCGGCCATTTACCCTGAAGGTGTTCCATCGGGAATGGTCAATGACCCTGTACGATCTTCTTCCCCAGCTGATGGGCTAGATGAAGCGATCAAAAAATTTAATACCTTGGTGATTTCAGGCAAGGTTCCTTTGGAGCGCTACACCGAATTGTTCAACTACTTCATCACGCCCTTTGCCATGAATGGCAATAAAATCGAGATCGAGGTGAAGTTCAAAATCAAGGCTTCCGAAAGTAGTCCCCTGGATGAGAGCAAACAGCAATACAAATCGGCTAAAGAGGCGGCAAGGCAGTTGGGGCTGGATTTTTGGGAGGAGTAGGTGCGATAAGCGTCCCATCTGATCACAAATAATGGTTAAAACCTAAAAATCATGGACAAATTACCAAAAGGTTTAACTGGAATAGCTGGCGAGTATTTTGTTGCTGGCGAGTTGTCCCGACGTGGTTATATGGCATCAATTACTTTGAGGAATAATGACAGCATTGATATTCACGCCTCCGATTTAGCAAACCATAAAATTTTTGCGATACAAGTAAAAACAAATCAAAATTCAGTACGCAGATGGCCGCTCAGCCAGAAAGCTGAAAACTTGCACTCAGACAATATGTTTTACATCTTTGTTGCCTTTAAAAAAATCGATGAACGACCAGAATATTTTATCGTCCCCAGTAAAGATGTTGCCGAGCAAGTCAAAGATGGGCATCAAAGATGGCTGGAAACTCCAGGAAAAAAAGGACAGGCACATAAGGACACGTCAATGCGACAGTTCTGGGACATTGAGGGAAAATATTTAGAGCGCTGGGATTTTTTAAGGTAAAATCAATCATCCATTCATGTAAATGCCTGTAAACAAGTGCTTACTTCTCGTAGTCCATATCAACTTGAATCCCCAACAACTTGGTTTCACTAGACCGATCAGTAAGTTCCAGTACAATATTGTTGCCAAGGATAGTTGAAAATTCTTCTTGACTAAAATAGGGTTGAATCGAGTCCAACAAGTCCTCGTTGATAGAAATGATGTATTGGAAGCCATTATTCAGGCACTCCTCGTATGCAACCCGAAAGACACCCGCTCGCTGGCGAGGATCCATTTCCGAGAGCAATCTGCTATCGTGAAACAAACACTGAACTTTATGATTATGCTGACCTTTCAGTAAAGTGAAATCAAAGCAAAATAACTTTACCTGATTGACTCCATCGCCCGCATCATCCTGAATCCTTGCTGCAATATTGAACCGTCGTTGGTTCCGGCCATCATCATTGCTGATCTCGATGCCCGCTACCTTGTCTTCATAAAATTCCTGGGCAAAACCCTTGAACATTGAAATATTCGCATCAATGATTCCCTTTTCTTTCGCCAGATAGTTGATGGAGGCAATGTTTTCTTGTTGGAAAGCAATTTCCAATTCTGAGCGCTTGATCTGGTATTGATTCAGCAACTCTTTATACGTTTTTAATTTGTTCAACCGCGTTTTTAGATTGGCCAATTCCTCATTCAAGGCTTTGTAGTCTTCCAATGCACCACTGGAATTGAGCAGTTGCAATTTTTCATCCTCCAGTTTACCAAGTGATTGAACTTCACTTTCTAGTTCCTTTTGTTCACTTAAGAATTTCCTTTTCTCTGATTCCAGACGCCGTATCCGGTCAGTAACCAATTTTTGATGAAACGAGTCTACTTCTTCCAGCCTTTTTACAACGAGCTCGCCTAAGGAAATTTTTGCTTCTTCATAAAAATTGAGCAGCTGTTCTTTACTGATGTCGGGCTGAATTTGCTGGCTCTTTTCGATGTTTTTGATCGTATTCCTGAGCAGTGTGATGCGGTTGCGCTTTTCGCGGAGCTGGGCAGAAAGGTCATCCGCTTGTCTTTTTAGCGCACCATAATCCTCGGCAATGACAAATTGCTTAATCCTGGATTCTAAGCGAATGATGTATTGTTCAAGATTGACAATTTCTACTTCTACATTTTTGCCATCTTCAAAAAACTGACGAAAAATTGAGTCTTTGCTGATGTTTTTTTCAAGTTTTTGCACATCATCCAATTCATTTTTAAGATCGTGTTTTCGAGAAAATAAAAATGGATCTAGACCCAGCAAAAAACCGTTGCACAGATTCTGCGCATACTCCTGCTCTTTAGGAACAAATTTTTCGTAGGTTTCGTAGCTGGCACGCATGGGACGAATGAACCGGGAAATCAGGGGCCGGAATTTTAGGAATGGAACCGGATCGTCAATTTTAAAAAGTAGTTTTTGAAACTTATCTCTAAATGTAGTAAGGTCGGTTTTTTGCCCATTCACAAGGATTTGATCCTGCTTACTGGTTGCTCGAATGGCTTGAAATCTTTCTCCTTCAATGTCGAAGGTTAGTACGAATTCCCATCCAGGTAACTTAGCTTCAAACTCATCTATGGTGTTTGCGCCAAGACAGAAATGTACTATGCGGATCAACAAGGATTTACCGACGCTGTTGTAAGTGTTTTTGGTATTCGTATTGTTTTTATCCTCTTTTTTGCCTACAATAATGGACAGTCCTCGACTGTTGAAGTGGACGGTGTGAAAAGAGGGTTGATTGGCTTCAAGCTTGATTAAGCGCATGGCAGATTTTTCCAGTGTGATCAATCTCAATCGCTCCTATGGCATACAGTAAATTAAGCCCCAGTAAAATATGATCAAAGTTGTGATAAGCTGGAAATATAGCAGTGTTATTCAGGGTTTGGTATTCTTGCCAGATCTGATCAATTGTTTTCGGCTCCTTCAACAGGGATAGGACAAAACCGCCTAAACCGATTAAGGATTCTGAAAAATTGATGTGTTTTGATGGCAATACCATTAGTCGATGCGTTTTGGTTCTTCAAAAATATCACAAAATTCGAAGTAATAAGCCATCAAGACAATTTTTGCATCAACGATGCTTTTTCGATTGTCAGGATAGGCCAGATTCAAAATGTCGAAAAACACCAGATCATTGGCCTGCTCTTGATTGGTATAAGCCTCAACCCCATTTTTGTAAAGGGTATTGAACTTTGTTTTTAACTGCTCCTTGAGAAAGCTTCCATTCAACTTGAAATAGCTTTCGATGGCATGCTTTTGATAACTCCCGGTTCTCAACAACGTCGCAGGCTGGGTTGAAAGTTGGTTGAATTGAATTTTTTCTTCAAAAATTGGATTATAGGGGATCCCCGTGGCCGCTGAATAGTTTAGCTCGATTGTCAACAAGTGATCAATTACCTCAGTTAAAGCTGTGTAATCAACATCCGAAATCAGTGCCTGGGGAATGGGAATATTCCCCAAAATACCAATGATTTCATCTTCACTTAACGACAAAAACAATGCTTCTAGGTCTTTGGCTAAAAAAGGCTCACAAGTGATGCCTGATTCGGCTTGCAAGTTTGCCAATTCTTGCTCTATTTCGGCATAAATTCCTGCATATCGGTCATTGACGACAAAATAGTATTCCTTGACAGTACCAATACTATCCCAAAAGGTACGCAACTCCCGAAAACTGTTGCTGATTTTATCCTTCACGTACTTCTTCTGCTTCTCTGCCAAATCTTCCGGGGCATAAACTTGATAGTATTTACCGGAATGTTTATCAAATCCATCATTCTTGTGATCACCTGCGGTGCCTCTTGGTTTTACTGGGCGAAAATTTTGGTTGTGCTTCTGCATTACTTCTACAAACAAATCTTCGTATGCCTGC
>JAAFHQ010000362.1 GCA_013298445.1 Chitinophagales bacterium
TTCTTTGGTCATTCAGTTTTGTTGATTGGGAAAGCTACGGTTTTTTCGGTAAACCTTGGACTCACAGTGTGCAAATTTAAAACATTGTACAAGCTGTGGGGTAAGCATTGGAAAAAATCTCTAACAGTTAGGGATTAGTCGATTTTTTTGTTTTAGCCTTGCTCTCTTGATACTTTCATTTAATAAACCCCTGATGCCGCCTCAAATACGGTGTAATCCATAACCTCTGCAGCCATTTGGGAAACTGTGAGTATGTACAGTTTTTTGCGCTGCAGGATTGGAATAAGTGCAAAGATCGGCTATAGTTTGGTACTGACAGGATTTTTCTTAAAATCTAAGTTTTCAAGTGAAATATGTCATATATTGCCCTTGGAATCATTTATAATGAAATATTTCAGCTTAAGGAACCTGTAAAAAATTATGAGATGAGTTTTGCCTGCCACCAAAACTCACTTCATATTCACCATTGGCATAATTTTTTATAGGCTCTTAAGCCGACTTAATTCTCAAACTAAATCTTAAATGAATACTACATCAATTACAGAAATAGTTACTTGTGCAAATTGTAAAGAAAATTTTGAACAGGAATTCAAGATAAAGTCAGGTTCCGAGGCAACAACTTCTAACGCAAATGCAGACTGCCCGCACTGTGATACCATCAATTATTTTGATATCAATGGCGAGCTAGTTCCTGATCAAACTTTATTCAGAGGGAAATGATCAATGAAACCGAGAATACTCAACTGAAACAGCCTAAACAGGGGAGATCAGAGTCCCTTACGTTCAAGGCTTGGCGCGAATTCTTTCTGAAACTTAAACAGGATGAAGTCGCTAGAATTGAAGATGCGGCCAAATTTTTGACAGGACTTAGTTCAGTCTTGTTTACCATTTTGCAAGTTCAAAATTTGCGCAATGTCTCAATGCTCCCTTCTGGCTCCCTCGCCATAGTCGGTTTTATTTTTTGGCTATTTTCTTTAGGCACTTCTCTACTCGTATTATTCCCAGCTCGTTACTCCTACAGTAAACATGGGGTTGCGAAGTACGAACAGATTTACAATAAAATTGCCAATTATAAGTTTATATTACTTATAGTCAGCACTTTTTGCTTTTTTTGTGCTCTTGTTTTAATCGTATTCCAGTTTTTTTTGGGACAAAACCATAAACTTGTAGATCGTTCAATCGATGTTCGTACAAATATAGATACTGTATATATGGTAATTCCACCAAGCTCTTTGCCTTTTCATCAAAGCGACTCAACAACAAAGAAAAAATATTTGAACGAAGGTCGAACTAAATGATACCATAAATACGTTATAATGTGTTCATAACAGTTTTGTAAATTGTGAATGTAATTTCTTTTCTTTTTTTTTGCATTTTTGAGGAATGTTTTTACCTTCACCAAATGTTAAATATTTTAAACTAATCAACTAGCAACCAGATAATTCATGAGCAAGCCTAATCGAAAAAATAGGATTAAGTCCTTATTGGCTAAATTGTTTCCTGCTCAAGTGGATGTTAATTCCCCAGAGTACAAAGCACGCGATGAAAAACGGAAAGAAGAAATTCAAAATATTCGCAAATTCCGTAAAATTTCTTCTAACGCAATGAATACCAAATTCGACACCTAGATTTCAAATGACATTACAAGGCGATAATAAGTTTAAAGTTCTTCGGTTTAATCCAGAGAACTTGGCCCTTGCTTTATCTAATGAGTTCACTGGAGAGGAGGAAATTCGGAATAAATTTCATTACCATTATTTCCTCCAATACTTCGAAAACATTAAGAATGGGCCTGCTGTGCAAACTATCCTTATTGAAACCAAACATATAAGCCTTTCTTATTTAAAAGATTACTCCTACTACTTTGCTTCTACCTTTCAGCAATACTCTTCTTTCTGTAAGAGAGTACATTTCTTCTCCACAGAGTTTACTCAGGATGATCTGCTCGAAATGATTCAGAATGCTTCGCCCAAAGCTGAATCGGTTTGGGACTCCTATGCTGGTTACACTATTGTAAAACCTCTGCCAAATGCTAAACTGGGGTCTACCGTATTGAAAATACAGCAGCAACAATCCGTTTTTTCAACGATAAGAGATTACCCTGTCTATTTATTGGGGAAAAAAATCATTATACAATCTTTGGCTTTTCAAGAACAAGACGGAATTGTAAGTCGCTGTGCCACAATAGCTATATGGACATCTTTACATAAGAATGCGCATCAGTTTTTCACAGCACTACCTGCCCCAGTGGAAATCACACTGGCGGCTCAGTATGCTTTTTCAGAAGGACGACTAATGCCTAATGAGGGACTGGACAAAAATCAAATATGTAAGGCCTTTGAGACTTTTGGAGTAGTTACTGAATTAAGAGCGGATTGGAAGCTTAAGAACCCGTTGATGATTAAAAGATTTATTTACGCATATCTGAAAAATGGTTTTCCTGTTTTAGTTGGCCTTAAAACAAAAGATGAACAAAAGCGTGAGCAAAATCATATCATCACTTTTGTCGGGTTTAAGGACTTAATAGATGATGCAGATGCTCGGATAGAAGAGGAAAATGGGCAGTTAACACATCCTGCTAATGTAGATGAAATTCACCCCATCTACCGAGCAGATTACATCAATGAGTATTATGCACATGACGATCAATCGGGGCCTTTTTCAACTGTTAGCTTTGTAAATAAAAATAAGCAATTGCGCATCAGTCGAAAAGCATTTAATGAAAAATTTAAAATGCGTGACGAATTCAGTCAAGTTACAACCATTATCGTTGCAATTTCTCATATGATAAAGATTGCTTTTGATGATGTGGCAGAAGAGGTCTACCATTTAGATTTTGCATTTAAGGAGTTGAAGTTTTCTATAAATTTTCAATGGGACATTTATCTTTCATCTACTCAAGACTATCATCAATCGATACGTAATCAGGAAGAATATTCAGACCACCTCAAAGCTTATTTGCTGACAACTTTTTTACCACAATATATTTGGGTTGCTCGTATGGTGGTCGAGGAAGATGTTCTAATGGAATTCGTTTTTGATGCAACCGCACTTAAAATTAGTAATAAGATTTGTTTGCTTGCTTACCCTGTTTACGAGGAAGAAGTTACGTCATTTATTCAACAATCCCTAAAGATACATGATCCAGAAACATTAAAGATCATATTCCAAAATACACATTACATTGATTTATTGAAAAATAGTATCAATCATCTCGAAGGGATTCAACACTGAATTTGTAAAAACTGATATTTTTTTGTACGAGCCGGCAATAGATAATTGATACGTCGAGGTAAGGGATAGGAAATCCTCTTTGGTTAAAATTAGGGTTACACCCCTCACTTCTTCAACATCCCCTTCAACTCCTCCATCCCCTCCAGCACCTGCTTCAACTCTTCCCGACTCGCAGCCAACTCCGCTTTGATCTCGGCCAGTTGTTCCTGCAAGCCTTGGCTGACCGTCTTAGGGTCTTCAAAAATATCGGCGGGGTTAACCCCATATTCCTTTTCCAAGAGGGCAACGATCCGTAAAAAAGTCTTATCGTTCTTTCCATTTAGTGCAAGACTAATGGAAGATTGATTGACCCCAAATTTATCGGCAATTACATTTTGATCTACGTTAAGAGATTTCAGAATTGCTCTCGCTCGACTATGCTTGTCCAAATCGCTGTTTTTTTTCATCAAAATGCATTCTTTTTGATAAAAATGAGTTTTAATGAATTTTATAATTATCTTTGTACCACAAGCTACCCAAAATCTGCTTCACAGCCAAGCGCAACCAAACTACAGGTGGGCATCCGAAACGATGCGTGCACCCCTGTATTTTTTTGCCCAAAGCGCAGCAGGTCGCTGGTACCTGAAACCACAATCGCAATTAACAAAATTCCTCAATCATGACCAAAACAAACTTCCATCCCCCACCCTACTTTGTACAAAAAACGACTCCACGGAACTTTTCACCCTCCTAAATTGTCCACAAAACACCACACTCATGACCAAGAAACATCGGGGTCGCATTCAGGCCCAGGGCAACGGCGTAGAAAAATCGGTTACCTGGAGCCAGGATGAACCCCTTTCGCGGGAGCAAGGCAAAACCCTGCTCCACCAGCTCAAGGCACAGCTCAGCGAGAAGGAACACGCCGAGCGCGCCGAGCAGTTTGAGCAGGCCGAGCGCTACATTGCCGGGGCCAATGGCATCCCCGCCCCGGAGCGGCGCACCTTTCAGAACCGCAAAACCAAGGATGTGCGGGTCGACATAGAGGTGCTGGCGGGTCGGGCCTTCGTAGCCGTGGCCTTGTTGGTGGTACTTTATTTTATCTTGAGCTAAATTTTTGCAATCATGGAAGCCAATGTACAACACTGGATCACTTTTTTGAACGGCATCAGCCCCGATTTTGATACCATCCAACAAGCTTCAGACCACAATCCACTCCTGCGTGTGCAGGTAGGCGAGCAGCGCGTAAGCATCATCCAGGAGGCGGAGTCGGATTTTAGTTTTTGGATCGAGCGGTATGAAGCGGCCGATGGGGGCAGCGGTGATGAATTGGTGGTGGATGCGGGGAGCGAGGCGGAGCAGCTGCGGCTGGCGCGGAATGTGGTGGAGGCGTTTTTGAAACGGCGGGGGGTGTAAGGTCTGTCGATTACCCACAAATCCAGAAATTAGATTCGTGGTTGATATTGAGCATTTTTCCGTAGCCTCAGAACCCCCGACCCCTACAGGGGAGTACATTTTCGGGTAATAACCAGTCGTACAGCACCTTCAAAAGGCTTATTTTTAGGCTAACGTAAGCTGTACTCCCCTGTAGGGGTCGGGGGTTCTGAGGCAACAGCACAATCTCGCATTCAACGTGCGGTTTTGTGGGTAATTGACAGGTGTAAGGTAGGGTAGACACATTATAATTCATATTACGCAGAGCAATTCATCAACTTATGAAATAACTAAAGATGATCATCTCTGATACATAATGTGATTTCAATTTAAGCGTAGTTTTTTACCGCAGAGTTTCACAGAGTGCCCGCGGAGTTTCACAGAGTTTTTAGTTTTAAGGAGTTTGCCACCTGCGGTGACTGGAGTTTGTGCGCTAGGAAAATCTTGCTTAAGATCAAGCCAAGGATGATAGGACTTGATAAAAGTAAAGACCCAAGCTTCAGCAAAGGCGACCTCCGTGGACTCTTCGCACCGCAGGTGCTCCTAAAAAACTCCGTGAAACTCCGCGTGTACTCGGTTAAACTCTGCGGTAAATAAAATGCGTAATGTGAGATTATAAATTGAGTAAGTCAGTTTTAAGCTTCACCTAAAATCTTTACCTTGCCGTACAGGTTTTATCCATCCTGCTCGTCTTTTCAAAAACAAAACAATGAAAAACAGTCTTGCCAAGTGGCTTGTTACCCTTTGCTGTCTAACGACCATGACCCAAATATCTGCTCAAAAAGTAAACGTCGTCTCCAAGCCGGGCGAACGTAAAGTCGACATTTTGGTAGATGGAAAGCCCTTCACTTCCTACATCTACCCTAGTGATTCGGTGCTCAAAAAACCAGTACTTTTCCCCGTATACACCCCTCAGGGTACGATGGTAACCCGCGGCTATCCCATGATGCCCCGGGCTGGCGAACGGGTGGATCACCCCCACCACGTAGGCATCTGGCTCAATTACGAATCGGTCAATGGCAACGATTTTTGGAACAATTCTACGGCCATTAAAGACCGCTCCAAATACGGCACCATCAAACACAAGGCAATCCTCAAAACCAAAAGTGGCAAGGGCAAAGGATCTTTGTCGGTGAGCGCCGATTGGTATTTGTCGGATGGAAAGGGCAAACATGTATTGGTTGAAAAAACTGATTTCGACTTTTTTGCCCGCCAAAACCTGCGCATCATCGACCGTAGTACAACCCTCACTGCCCAGGGAGATACCGTTTATTTTAAAGATGTGAAAGATGGTTTTTTTGCCATCCGCCTGGCCCGCGAATTGGAACATCCTTCCAATGCAGCCGATAACTTTGTGGATGCCAACGGCATTGTAACCCGGGTAGAAAAAATGGACAACACCAACATCACCGGGAATTACCGCAGCAGCGAAGGGATCGAAGGGGAAAAAGTGTGGAGCACCCGGGGCAAATGGATGAACCTGAGTGGACGCATCGGCAATGAGGATATTGCGGTTTGTATCATCGACCACCCACAAAACCTGAAATACCCTACCTATTGGCACGCGCGGGGTTATGGGCTTTTTGCAGCCAACCCACTGGGTGCCAAAATTTTTTCCAATGGCAAAGATGAACTCAACCTCAAATTGGC
>JAAFHQ010000363.1 GCA_013298445.1 Chitinophagales bacterium
TCGTGATGGGCTGGCCGGATTTTATGGAGGTAGGCGTTTTTAAATTGCTGTATAAAAAAGTACTAAAACTCAAGCCGTAACCAAATGGATATAAGGTTTCCCCTTTAAAATAGCGGTAAGTCCGATTGCTCATGTCGTAACTTTTAAAATCGGGCAGGTCGCTATCACTTTTGTAAAAGGTCACGGGCAAACGTCCGGCGGGATTGTAATCGCCAAAGAGTACATCAGCTATGGCGGTACCTGCACTTTGGCCTCCATACCAGGCGTTGAGAATCACCGGGATGTTTTGTTGCTCGTAAGGCAGTGCAATGGCGCTTCCGGTCATCATCACAAATACGACGGGTTTGCCACTGGTTTTGAGTTTTTTCAAAAATTCACTTTGCACTTTGGGCAACAGAATCGAAGTGCGATCGCCACCGTTAAACCCAGGGAAATTCACCTGCATTTCTTCTCCTTCCAACTGTGGGGAGATTCCGCCAACATAAACGATCACGTCAGCATCTTTTACTTTATTGACAATGGCATCTAGATTTGACTGGGCAAAAAGTCCGGCGCGCAGGTGTACATTGGCCTTGCCTTCACCTTGCCAGTACTCCAGGGTGAGTTTGTACACTTCGCCTTTGTGCGTATCCAGGCGATAGGTGCGGGCTCCCCAACGGTTGCGCACCCAGGCATTGAGCACTTCTTTGTCGTTGACCAAAAAACGATAGCCATCATCAGCCTCAACTTCGAAGGTGATGTAGCCGTCTTTGTCCGCTTTAAACTGGGTGGTGTAGCGTGCTGAAAAATTGTAGGCCCGGATACTGCCCTCCACCGCCTGACCTTCCTGCCACAAGTGGTCTACTTCAGCCTCCATTTTGGAAGTTTCAGGATTTCCTTGCAGCGTGACGTTGTTGAAATATTCAGCTTTAAAACCCGCTTTGCCTTCCCAACTGTACTGCTTGCTCACATCGGTATAGGTCAATAAGGTGTCGTTGGTAAAGTTGATAGCCTTTTCATAAATGACCTCTACATCTTTGCCCACCTTGTTTTTGATGCCCTGCAAGGCAGTCACAATCTCGGTGGGAATCCCATTGTAATTGCCCAACACGGCAATCCGGTTGTCGGCATTTGGGCCCAATACGGCAATTTTTTTGATGTTTTTGCTCAGTGGGAGCATATTCCCTTCATTTTTTAGCAAAACCATCGATTGGCGAGCCATTTTTAGGGAATGAGCCTTGTGCTCAGGTGCCTCCAAAACCGACTGGGGTGTTTGTGCGTATTTTACCATGGAGACTGGGTCAAACATTCCTAAACGATACCGGGTCATGAACAAACGGGTTAGCGACACATCCAACTGGCTTTCTTTGATCATGCCATTTTTTACGCCATCCAACAATGACTTGTACACTGCCGTGCCGCATTCCACATCGGTGCCGTGCAGAACGGCGTCCACTGCGGAGGTGGTGGCATCAGGATGGGTTTTGTGGTACTTGAAAAAATCGTCGATGGCCCAACAATCGCTGGTCACATACCCTTTGAATTTCCACTGGTTGCGCAGAATATCAGTCATCAGGACATCGCTCCCACAACAGGGTTGACCATAAAAAGCATTGTAGGCGCACATCACACCCTCGACATTGACTTTGGTCACCAACTCTTTAAATGCGGGTAAATAAGTATCCCAAAGGTCGTAATCGCTGGGGTTGAAATTGTCGGAATGCCGCGAAGGTTCGGGGCCACTGTGTACGGCAAAATGTTTGGCACAAGCCGCCGCCTTGAGGTATTTAGGGTCATTGCCCTGCAAACTTCGAACAAAAGCCCGGCCCATCATTGCGGTCAAAAATGGATCTTCGCCATAGGTTTCTTGCCCCCGTCCCCAACGTGGATCTCGGAAGATGTTGATGTTGGGGGTCCAATAGGTGAGTCCCAGGTAGCGCTCGTTGTTGCGGCCCAGGGCGGTAGCTTTGTTGAATACGGCGCGGCCTTCCAGTGCTGAATAATGGGCCATGGTAACCAGTGAGCTGGTGTCCCAGGTAGCGGCCATGCCAATGGCTTGTGGATATACGGTGACCCGGAAAGGGGTGCGCGCTACGCCGTGCAGCACTTCATTCCACCAATCGTAAGCAGGAATACCCAGGCGAGGTATGGCTGGTGCGGCATTGAGCATTTGGCCCACTTTTTCATCAAGGCTCAGGCGAGCAACCAGGTCTTTTACCCTTTGTTCAAAAGGCAAGGCAGGATCCCACATGGGATAGTCTTTGTAGCTCTGGGCATGGCACAAGTTGAGGGCACATACCGCTACGAGTACGAATAGTTTTTGCATGTTTATAGTTTAAAAAAACAAAATGAAAGTAAACAAAGATACTGATATTAACCCAATTTGAAGCGAAGTGTAGTGCCTGAAAACACCTTCGTAATAATTTTTCTATACTCAACACTTGCAAAAATTAATTTTGGCCTTTATCTTTTCAGGGACATTTGGAAGTGACTTAACATTGTTTCACCAAAATCTGTGCTCGCATCAAGTTGCAGGCAAAAAAACACCAACTGCTTTGCGCTTTTTGCTGTAAACACGCAGAGTCATGAAAAAGAAAGAACCAAAAAAGAAGACCGGCGGTCGTCAGTACGACGAGACTGAATTTGTCAAAGACAAAAACAAGAAAAACATGGGCCCCTCCAAGGAAAAGCCCAAATACAATAACCCTAAAAAATGGCTATTGGACGCTGACGACGACGACAACTAAAAACTCAAGGGTCATTCAAATCATTTTTCATTCCCCCAATCCATGAGTTATGTTTGAATGACCCTTGACTTCGAGCCCCATTGGATATTCCCACCTTCGAAAATATAATCCAAACACACGCTTCTGGTTTTTTCTATGTACTTTTCACCCAGTTAACCATAATACCCATTACCAATGATCCTTTCTGAAGTACTGCCACCCAAAGCAGCTAAGCTTGTTCACCCTGGTGAGTTTGAGGCACATCGACATTGGTACCCCAAAGCACTGAATGCGACCATTCATCCCATGGTTCTTTTTTTCCTCAACCTCAGTCGGGAAAGAATGATCAATCGATATTGCCACCTGCATCCAGTGGTGAAAGCGGAAGCACTTGCAGAGCTGCTCAATTATAAATGCAAACATTTTCTTTGGGCTGGCGCCGATTTGCTCAATGTGACCTCGGCCAGTGCGCGCCGCCAAATGGTCATCATTGAAAACAATTCCTGCCCCTCCGGCCAAAAATCGATGCCCCTTACCGACGACCACAAGGAACAGGGCGGTTACCGCATGCTCATTGAGCGTACTTTTAAACCCTTTTTGCAAAAAAAACGCACGGGTGTACAAGGGGCTTTAGCGGTTTTGTACGATAAAAACTACATGGAAGCTTCAGGATATGCAGCAGTGATCGCCGATGTGATGAAAGAAGATGTATTTATTGTGCCCTTTTACAATGAAGATCCCAACGCACCAGTGCGCTACAATGCTGATACCCAAATGGAGGTTTTGGACGAAAATGGCGAATGGCACCTTATCCGTGCCGCTTTTCGTTACGTGACCCAACGCCCCTGGAATCGCCTGCATTTGCACAGCAAAACCCGCATCTTTAATCCGATAGTGGCCTGTTTGGCGGGCGGCCGTAACAAGATGGTGGCAGCCAAAGCCTACGAACAATTCAACGCAGAATGGGAAGACAAGGGCATCCGCATCAACATTCCCCAAACCATTTGGGACGTGAGTAAAGAAGCCATTCCCCAAAAAGTAGCGGAAATGGGCGGCCAGGCGGTAGTGAAAGTACCCTATAGCAACGCTGGACAGGGCGTTTTTACCATCGTTAATCAAGGAGAATTGGACGCATTTATGGCCGAGGATTTTCCTTATGATCGCTTCATTGTTCAAAGCTTGATTGGCAATTACAACTGGAGTTCAACGACTTCTTCCGGGAAATTGTACCACGTAGGGACCATTCCCACTGCCAATGGTAAAACGTACGTGGCAGACCTGCGCATGATGGTTAGCTCTACCGAAGAGGGCATTTTACCCCTTTGTGTATACGCCCGCCGGGCGCGCAAACCGCTGGAAGATACCCTGGAAGATGGCTGCGAATCCTGGGATATGTTGGGCACCAACCTCTCCATCAAAAACCCCGACGGTACCTTCGACAGTGATACCAATCGATTGGTCTTGATGGATCGACGAGATTTTAATAAACTGGGAATCGGACTGGATGACCTGATTGAGGCCTACATTCAAACCGTGTTTTCCACGGTTGCCATCGATAAAATGGCGCAAAACCTGGTCAATGCCCAGGGGCGTTTTCGAATGAAGTACTTCAAATCGATCAACAATGATCCATCTTTGATTGAAGAAATCGCGCTATGAACCCATTTTCCCACACCGATACGCATACCGAAGTTATCCGCCGCCTCGACTTAAGCAAAGTGCCCCAAGGCAGCATTCGTCGATTTTGGTTGCACCTCATTTCGGATGGGATGGGGCTACCCGTGTACATCCCGGTCATTGTCGCGCGTGGCCGCAAAGATGGCCCGGTGCTTGGTATTACCGCAGCAATCCGGGGGAATGAAATCAATGGCATCCCTCTGATTCAGCGCTTTTTTCAGGAGGTTGTTCTGGACAATCTGGCCGGGACCGTAATTGGGGTACCCGTAATCAATATCCCTTCCCTGCTCATCAAGGAACGGAACTTCATCGATGGCACCGACCTCAACCGGGTGATGCCGGGGCGGGCCGATGGCAGCAATAGCCAGGTCTACGCTTTTCGACTGGTGGATCGCATCATTCGATATTTTGACTACCTGCTGGATTTACATACGGCCAGTTTTGGTCGGGTCAATGCCCATTACATCCGGGCCGATCTGGATGATCCCATTTGCCGGGAAATGGCCATTTTACAAAACGCTCAGGTCATTGTGCACAATTTGCCTTCGGATGGCTCATTGCGCGGTGCGGCGGATTCGCTGGGGATTTATGCCATTACCCTGGAAGTAGGCAGCCCGCATACTTTTCACAAGGGGTTTCTGCGTTCGGGTTTGACGGGCATTTACAACTTGCTTTGTCAATTACAAATGACCGAGGGCGCGATTGAACTGCCCGAATCCCGACCTTATATTTGTAAAAACTCCTACTGGATTTATTCGGATTCAGGGGGGATTTTAACGGTTGCACCCAATGTGGGAGAATTGGTGTATGCTGGGGAAACCATTGCCACCCTGCGCAACATTTTTGGCGATGTGATCAAAGAATTCACCGCGCCGGAAAATGGCATCGTCATCGGCAAAAGTGTAGACCCCATCAACCAAACGGGTGGGCGAATTATTCATTTAGGGGTTTTGGAGTGAAAGGGGCACTGGGGCATATTTTTTTAAAAATCAAAGCGACATTTTATTACCACAAAGAATAAAAAAGAGGGCACAAAGGACACAAAGTTAGACTTTGACAATGCTTTGTGTCCTCTGTGCTCCTTTATGTTTTCTCTGTGATAAAAAAATGTCGCTTTGGTGGTCAAAATAATGGTGATTTCTTTTTGAATCAAGAAACTTTGAATCCACACCTGCCATGCTTAATATCCAAATTAAAGAAATCTCTCTCTCCGCTCAGGAATGCATCGACCTGGCTGCCGATCCGGCATCGGGTGGAGCAACGGTGTTCATCGGTACAGTCCGCAATCAAACCAAGGGCCGCCCTGTGCTGCGCCTGGAGTTTGAGGCCTATGCGCCGATGGCCATTTCTGAGATGACCAAAATTGCTGCGGAGGTAGAACAACGCTGGCAGGCTCACCATGTGGTCATTCACCATCGGGTAGGGAGTTTGGCAATTGGTGAAATTGCGGTGATCATTGCTGTTTCTACGCCACATCGCAAGGCTGCTTTTGAAGCTTGCCAATACGCGATTGATACTTTAAAAGAAACCGTACCGATCTGGAAAAAGGAGATTTTTGAGGATGGGGAGGTTTGGGTGGCTGCACATCCTTAAAGTTTTAGAAGTATTTAATTTGAACCACCTAAGGCACCTAAGGGCCTGTCAATTACCCACAAAACCGACAAATCAGGAATTGAGGTTAAAGAACCAAGAAGTTCATTGAGGTTATGTAATGTAAGCAAAACAAAAATGTACTTTTTTGCTGAATGAAAGGGGCGAAAAAATATAGTACATCTTGCTTGGGAGATAAGCGATTGGAAAGTCGTTATCGGATCGTTTTACGTCATTTGAGTGCACAAATGAATGCGACGGTACCCCAAGCGAACCTGGAATGGAAAGCTATCAAAGGGACCTATCGGTTATGGGATAACG
>JAAFHQ010000364.1 GCA_013298445.1 Chitinophagales bacterium
TGCCTCCAGGGCATTGTTGCATTTTTGGACCAGACTCAGTTCAGGAAACTTTTCTACATAAGTTTCTAATACATCTTGAGCCAACGGTTCGTCATCTACGATGATTACTTTGATCATGACCTTATTGGGTTATTCGTCTAATTCAATCATCAAATCGACAATGTACGTTTTAGGATTATTGTCGATTTTTAGTTCGTAATGGTTGGGATACATGAGGTTAAGTCTGCGGTGTACGTTGACTAAACCAATCCCGCCACTACGTCGGTTGGGGTCAGCAATAGGCACTTTTTCGGGTTTGCTGTTTTCAATCGAAAAATGTACCGTTTGTTGGTCCACCTGTAGGAGTACGTTTACAAATCCCCCGTTGGTAATATAGCTATTTAATCCATGTTTAAAGCTATTTTCCAAAAAAGGGATAAACAATAGGGGGGCAATTCTCTGTTCACTGATTTGACCTTCTACGGTGAAATTGATGGTCACATTATTGCCTTGCCGCAATTTTTCCAGATCGAGGTAGTTTTGTAGATAGGCCACTTCTTTGCTCAAAAGTACACGCTTTTCGTTGCAATCATAGAGCATGTAGCGCATCATTTCCGAAAGTTTGATGACAATCTCTGGGGCGAGATCCGATTTTTTGAGGGTTAGTGCGTATAAGTTGTTGAGGGTGTTGAATAAAAAATGAGGATTGATCTGCGATTTCAAAAAACGCAATTCAGATTGCATGGTTTCGGTTTCCAGGACTTGTTTTTCGCGGAGGTAGTAAAACCAATCGGTGACAATTTTGAATATTGTTGAGCCCGTGGCGAACAAAAAGTGAAACAAAAAAAATGCCAACTGGGTCTGCTGAATTTCTCCTTGTTCAAGCGGGTAATGGGCAAATTTGAAATAAAAAATCAAAGTTTTGATGGGTGTAAGGATGAGCACGACCAAAACTAGCAACAAAGCATAGGTCAAAAAGCGGTTTTGAGTAAGGTAATTTGGAATGAGGTACAATAAATTAATGTAGACAATCAAAGCTGAAAAAAAAATGGTGATCAACTCATTGGTGATGGTAAAAAAGAAGCCTCGTTGTGTACCTTCTACTATGGTGAGGATCAATAAGACGATGACCCAAAAAAGCATATGGTATGCTCCTCGAGCTGAAAAGATCAGATCGGTGATTCTTTCACCTGATTTTAAAGGGTTTCTGATAACCGTTTCCATAGTTGAATTGTTGACAACGCCTTGCTGAACCAAGCGTCACCAAATTATCGGATAAACTAATCAACAAAATAGTACTTTTGTAGCGAAAAAAGTAGTACTGCATGAAAGCTTACATTTTTCCAGGGCAAGGTTCCCAGTTTGTGGGAATGGGAAAAGACTTATACGAGAGCGACACGAGCGCAAAAAAAATGTTTGATCAAGCCAATGAAATCCTGGGCTTTTCGCTCACGGATGTAATGTTTGAAGGGACTGAGGAAGATCTCAAACAAACCAAAATCACCCAACCGGCTATTTTTTTACACTCCATTGTCAAAGCAAATTTGGCAGGAGCTGGCTTTCAGCCTGATGCCGTTGCAGGGCATTCACTAGGTGAATTTTCGGCTTTGGTAGCGGCTAAATCCTTATCGTTTGAAGCTGCCCTAACCTTGGTGTACAAAAGGGCTATGGCGATGCAAAAAGCCTGTGAAATTCAGCCAAGCACCATGGCTGCTGTTTTGGGTTTATCCGACGAAAAAGTTGAAGAAATATGTGCTTCCATCAGCGATGATCTGGTCGTGCCCGCTAATTACAATTGCCCTGGTCAATTGGTGATTTCTGGCACCATCTCTGGCGTAGAAAAAGCAGTAAATTTGTGCAAAGAAGCTGGAGCGCTCAAAGCAATTTTGTTGCAGGTAGGTGGTGCTTTCCACTCGCCCTTGATGCAACCAGCCCAGGAAGAATTGGCTGCGGCGATTCACGCAACAACCTTTGCAGCACCACTTTGCCCCATTTACCAAAACGTAAATGCTCTGGCTGAAACAGACCCTGAACAAATCAAAGCAAAGTTGATTGAACAGTTGACCGCTCCAGTACGCTGGACTCAAACCATGCAAAACATGATCCAGGCTGGAGTGACCGAGTTTGTAGAGGTAGGTGGTACCGGAAAGGTATTGCAAGGTCTGGTGAAAAAAATTGATCGCGCTTTTCCAACAAGCGCGTTATAACTTACGGTATCCGTAGGCAACCATAATCCTATGAAGGCGCTAAAAGCTGGAAAAATTCTGTTAGCGGAACCCTTTATGTTGGATCCAAACTTCAAAAGGGCCGCTGTGTTGCTGTGCGATCATGGGGATGATGGCAGCATTGGCTTTGTCATCAATCGTCCGCTGGATCATCGGATCAACGCCATTCTGGAAGATTTCCCGGAATTTGATGCAGAGGTGTTTTTTGGCGGGCCAGTTGAATCCGAAACTACCCTTCATTACCTCCACAATGTAGGTGACCTTTTGGAGGGCAGCATCAAGGTTTCCAATGGGGTTTATTGGGGCGGAGATTTTGAAAAACTCAAATTCCTGATTGCTTCTGAACTGATTCAACCCAGCAACATTCGTTTCTTTTTGGGCTATACCGGTTGGGGTGAAGGGCAATTGCAAGAAGAAATGACCACTGGTTCCTGGGTGATTGCCGATACTGATGCCAATTATTTGTTCAAAATGGACCCTAACGAATTGTGGCAGGAAATCATGAAGAACAAAGGAAGAACGTATACGGTGATTGCCCAAATGCCGGATTCGGCGAATTGGAATTAATGAACCCTGTAGAGACGTTGCATGCAATTAATTGTAGAGATGTTGCATGCAATTAATTGTACAGACGTTGCATGCAACGTCTCTACTGTTTCACCTTTAAAATAAATCCCACTTTAAAAACATTTTCAATGCTGATACGGGGATCGTGGCGCAGCATTTTCCGCAGGCGAGAAATGAACACATCAAAACTGCGGCCCAAAAAATAATCTTTTTCCCCATATATCCTTTCCACAGCATCGTCGCGGCGTAGGATGTTGTCTTGATGTAGGCAGAGCAGGCGCAATACCTCGTTTTCCTTTTCTGTAACTCGTTCTACCTGATCACCATACACCAGCTCCTGGCGTTTGTAGTCAAAGAAATAATCCCCAATCTGGAATTGTACGGGTAGTTCGGTGCTGACCTGGGCATGATTACGGCGCAGAATCACCGCTATTTTGCACAACAACTCCTCCTCGTCAAAAGGTTTGCTGATGTAGTCTTCGGCACCCAGGGCATATCCTTTCAGTCGATCTTCTTTCAAAACACGGGCAGTGAGAAAAAGGAAGGGAATCTGCTCATTCTCCAAACGGATTTGTTTGGCAACCTGAAAACCATCGGTATCGCCCAACATCACATCCAGAATACAAAGATCGAAGCCGTTTTTTTTGAAATGATCCAGGCCGTTTTGACCATTGCGCGCCAATTTTACGCTATGGCCTTCCGACTCCAACAGTTCCATCAGTAAAAACCCCAGATTCAAGTCGTCTTCAACCAGCAGAATATTCCCTTTGACGGCCATAACCCCTTTTATTTAGTAGGAAAACTCATGGAAAAGCAAGTGCCTTGCTTTTGGGTGCTATCAACAGCTATAACTCCCTTATGCAGGTCGACAATTTTTTTGACGTAAGCTAAACCCAGGCCGAAGCCACTGAAACGTTTGGCAGTGGCTTCCTCCCCACGATTGAAGTCTTTAAAAATGCTCGACAACTCACTTTCACAAATGCCCAGGCCATTGTCGCGAATGGCCACCTGGATTTGCTCATTTTTACCAAGTTCCAGGGCTATCTGAATATTGGGGTTGACTTCGCAGTATTTCAGGGCATTGTCGATCAGGTTGCGGAAGGCGTTGCGCAGGTGTAGGGCATCGCCCGTCATGGGGGGCAGAGCACCTTTCACTTCCAACTCCACCACGGCTTCTTTTTCGCGGATGAGTGGGGTCAGGTCTTCAATGACTTCGCGGATCAAAAGTTCCAGATCCAGACTATGTCGCTGCAAGGGGTTTTTATTGAACTCCAAACTGGCCATTTGTAAAAAACGCTCAATTTGGTGGATCAACTGATTGCTTTCTTTGCCAATGACTTGTAAGACCTGGTCGTCTTTGAGTTCCGGTTTTTTACGTGCCAACAAATTGGCTGCTAACTTGATGTTGGTCAGAGGCGTTTTGAATTCATGCGCCATGTGGTTGAAAAAATCGATATTTTGGTCGGAGAGGCGTTTTTGTTTCAACAGGTAATAACTGGCTGCAAAAAACACCAGGAGGATGACACTCAGAATCAGAATGGAACTGCCAATCATCACATTCATTTGCCCCAGCAGATAACTTTGTTTGGTAGGAAAACTCAACTCTAATCTGCGGGTATCATCTACAACCAGGGGATCCAGGGCACAGGAATAAGCTTTGGCCTTAGAATTGTTGTTTTGACCGGGATTGACTACATTTACGTTATAGGGCAGGTTGATGTCGTAAAAAGCCAGAGAACGATCCAGGTTTTTGCGCAATTGTGCGTCGCTGAGGATCATACTTTCGGAAACAGCATCCGCACAACAACCTTCCTTGCTGTTGGCACAGGTCATGACTACCGTACTTTTTAGCGGCTCCTCGGCGGTGGTTTGTACCGCATTGCAAAGGGCCATGTCCACCCGATGCTCAAATTGCTCGTCCAGCAATACCCGGGAATAATTCATCCAGCGCACCTGGATGGCAATTAAACCCAGCAGCGCCAGACAAGAAGCAACAATGACTATTTTTATTCGATTCGTTCTCATAAGTTTGAGCCATAAAATATGGTACAAAAGAACAGTAAAAAAAACATAGTCAGGTCATTTTAACAGGCGCTTAACAAGTGAATAACAGGCATAAAACACCTCAATCGACCCTAAGGACCTACTTTTGTACCACCGGAAACCCAGCGGATCTGGGTGAATCATTTTTAACCAAATCTCATGCGTTACACATTTTTAATCCTCTTTGCTCTGATGTTCATGGGTATGAATGCCCTTAATGCTCAATCTTGCTGCGAAAAAGCCAAGGCTAGCACTGCTTCTACGGCCAGTGTTTCTGAAAAGAAAAGCGGCTGTGATATGGCGAAAGTAACTGCCAGCACTGCATCTGCCAATAAGTGTAGCGATGCTTCCACTGCTTCAGCTCAAACAGCTCCCAGTCTTGCAGCTTTTGTAAGTGGCGTTACCAATTTTAAGGCGGCTACCACCAAGTCTTGTGACCCAAGTACTTGTGACCAGAGCAAGTGCGACTTGAGCAAATGTGACCCTGCCAATTGTGATCCCAGCAAATGTCCAAAAACTGGAGCGATGAAAGCTTCAACCACTAAGGCTGCTGCAAAGACTACAAAAGCCACTGCAGCGTTATAGTGATCTTGTAAGTTCGAAGGGGCCAGGAATTGACGGGTTGAGGATTCAGTTGTGCAATTATTTTGGCCGAATCAGGCTGGAATTGTACTTTTGCCCCAACCCCAGGAACTCTGGAACCTTCGAACTTATAAAGTATGTTACCTGAACAACACGCCATTCGCGAAAGCAACTTTCAACTACCTGGCCAAACCGCATTTTACCGGGGCAAGGTACGTGATGTATATACCCTTGCTGATCAATTGTTGATGATCGCCTCCGATCGCATTTCCGCTTTTGATTACGTCCTTCCACGGCCCATACCCTACAAAGGGCAGGTTTTGAACCAAATTGCCGCCCATTTTTTAAAAGCCACCGAAGACATTGTGCCCAATTGGTTGATTGCCACTCCCGACCCAAACGTAGCAGTGGGTTATGCCTGTGAGCCTTTTCGGGTAGAAATGGTCATTCGTGCTTATTTGGTTGGGCATTCCGCCAGGGTTTACGCCAGCGGCGAACGCAGCCTTTGCGGGGTATCCTTGCCTGAAGGCCTGCGTGAAAATGACCGTTTTCCTGAACCGATTATCACCCCTGCGACCAAGGCTGATGAGGGCCACGATGAAGACATCAGTCGGGAGGACATCATCGCCAAAGGTATTGTGAGTGAAGAAGACTACCTGCAATTAGAAGCGTATACCCGTGCACTTTTCCAACGGGGCACCGAAATGGCTGCCAAACAAGGCCTGATTCTGGTGGATACCAAATACGAATTTGGCAAAAAAGATGGCAAAATCTACGTCATCGACGAAATCCACACCCCCGATAGCTCCCGCTATTTTTACCTGGATGGCTATGCCGAGCGCCAAGCCAAAGGTGAACGCCAAAAACAACTCTCCAAAGAATTTGTCCGC
>JAAFHQ010000365.1 GCA_013298445.1 Chitinophagales bacterium
GGTATTTTTATTCAAATGGATTTTTACGCCAATTTGGGTAATGGCTTCCTTTAACAAGCCCCCCGCTCTTTCGTCAAGTTGGCGAGGCATGAGCCTGGACGCGAATTCCACTACGTGCGTCTCTAACCCTAAATCGCGTACAGCCTTGGCCGCTTCTAGTCCCAGCAAGCCACCACCCAATACCGCTGCGGGAGTATTTTGCCCTCTTGCGGCGAGTTTCGTGCCATATTTTGTTATCTGCTCCAGGTCCTCGATTGTTCGATAAACAAAGACTCCCTGTTTTTCTACTCCTGCAATAGGCGGGATAAAGGGTGCCGATCCGGTAGCCAGGATTAGTTTATCGTAAGTATAGGCTACGCCTTTGTGAGTAGTAATTGTTCGTTGTTGCGGGTCAATTTGGGTTACCATTTCGCCCAAATGAAGGGTTATCCCGTGCTCAGCATACCATTCTGTAGAAGCAAGGTAAAGATCTTGCTCTGTTTTCCCTGAAAAATAATCGCTTAGGTGAACCCGGTCGTAAGCAGGCCGGGGTTCTTCTCCAAAAACATGTAGTTCGTACGTACCTCGTGGAGCTTGAGCAGACCACTTTTCACAGAATTTATAACTAACCATGCCATTGCCAATAATAAGTATTCGTTCCATGTACGTAGTTTTTATTTGCAAAAATAAGTAATAAATTAAGTATTCTAAATAATTTACTCATTTTTTACTTATTTTTGCTCTTGAAAAAATTATACATATGGTAATGCGCAACAAAGTGCCACGGCTAACACTCGTAGGAGCAGGCCCAGGAGACCCTGATCTTATTACTCGAAAAGGCTGGAAAGCCCTGCAAATGGCTGATGTAGTCTTGTATGATGCGTTGATTCACCCGGAGCTTTTGGCAGAAATCCCTGGATTCATACCAAAAATTTACGTAGGAAAGCGCAGTGGTGATCATAGTATGAGCCAGGATGAGATCAACAAAGAGATTGTTCAGGCAGCACACCGTTATGGACATGTGGTAAGACTAAAAGGGGGAGATTCTTTCGTATTTGGACGTGGAATGGAGGAGATTGAACATGCGCAGAAGCATGGAATATCCGATATTGAAGTCATTCCGGGTATTAGCAGTGCCATTGCAGGCCCAGCCTCAGCCGGTATACCTGTGACTTGCCGCGGGCTAAGCCAGGGAGTTTGGGTATTGACAGCAACGAGTAAAGAAGGAAAACTGAGTGCCAGTATAATCAGCGCAGCCCAATCTGAGGCAACTGTAGTTTTGTTGATGGGGATCAAAAAGCTGGCTGAAATCAGTGCAGTGTTTGGCAAGTATCGTTCACCAGATACTCCTCTCGCAGTTATTCAAAATGCGACAATGGAAAATCAAAAAAACTGGATAGGAAATTTGGGGCAAGCCCTAGCAGGAGATCTAAACATTGATGAACAAGCGCCAGGGATAATCGTCATAGGGGAGGTCATCACCAAAGCTGCCTGGAAGAAAACAATATTAAACATGCAAAAGGACGGAAATGAAATAAAGGTACAATCTGTCAATTACAAACGCTTCTTTTTCAGTATTGCATACCCCACAAACATAAGCATTGGGTAAGTTTTCGAAAGCCACTCCCGGAGCAATTCCATTAAAGACATCCCCAAAGCGTTGATCAAATATCGATAAACAGTTAGGGCATTGAAATGCCTCTTGCTCAGGGGTTTTATAGAGGGGTAGTACTGGCGTTGAAATAACCAAAGGCTTTTGATCTTTACCCATCACGCCCAATCCATCGAAATAAAGTCTGCTCAATTCCATGAGTAAACCAGGAAGCTCGATTTTGTCCACATCTTGAGCATAGGAGATGTACTCCATGGTATTTGGGTCAAAATCTCTGGCATGCAAAACATTGTAAGTTGGCCGAACCTGAAAATGCTGAACTACTCGTGGCGGAGGGTTCCGCTGAATCAGAATAGAAGTAAAATTGATGCCATAATGGCTGGTAATACCAAAGGTCAGGCCGTAGGTGCTGATGTCATTTTGGTCAAAATTACGGACAATGAACCTCTTAAGGTCTAGTGCATCATCGTCACTCGCGGGAATATGCCAGTTCATTTCGAGGGAAGAATGGCGCTCATTGATTCCAAAGCGCCCCAATAACTTTTGCCACAACATCTCATAGCGCTGATGAATCCCTTTAACGATAAAAGACTTCCAGGGGGTGATACAGATTTTCCCAATTTTGCATTCAAAGCACAAATCGCACATGGCCTTGAGAAAATTCAGGTCGTATCGATTGTTGCGCCAGTATAATCCCAACCAGTACTGATCCAGGTTAAAGCGATTCATACCTTCGTAATAAGGAAAAGTATAGGAAGGTAACTGCAGTGGCTCTTGAGGAACTCGACTAGTGGTTTCCAGATTTTGATTCAAATAATTGAATAAACTGGTAACATCTTCCAGGGGCTCCTTGAGCGATTCGATTGCCTTGGCGATGCGCGCCATATCCCATGAGTAAATCAAAACTGGGAATGATTCAGGCTTGGCCCAATGCGGCAATCGCACATAGAAATACCAGTAGTCTTCTACATTGGCAGCAATAAAATTGAGATGGCCAGTGAACAATGGAACCAACCTTTGTTTGGGATCAGTGATGTTTATTTCCAGTTTTTGAGGCTCTGCAAATTGTTCCATTATGTACAAATACATGGCACTATTCAACCAGGATGTAGCGGGGAAAATATCAGCAGAAACATAGGAACAGATGATGTTTTGATAAACATTACCAGAAAGATTTTCAATACTTAGATGTGGAAAATCCTGCACAATATTGGTCAAATCCTGATCTGTGGCCAAGAGGATGTCCTGGCGTGATCCAAACATCAGTGAGTCCAGCCCTGCGAGTTCTGCCAACTCAACGATCTGTTTCAGCTCACTGGGCGAGAGTACGCCCCCTTTGACTAGAATACGTTGCAGATTCTGACGCATGATGTCCTTGTTTTAAAGTTTGATCTAATATTGCCTTCACTTCGGGCTTACAACTGCCACAGCCCGTTCCCGCTCCAGTGGTTTTACACAATGCCTTAAACTCCTCACAACCATTTTGAATGGCCGCTTTAAGATTGCCTTCCCCAACCTGGTTGCAAGAGCAAATGAGTTTACCGATTATCGGACTTTCCTGACTTTTGTTACGAAGTAATTCCAGGCGTTTTTCCGAAAGTTCAATCCTGTCTTCAATCAAAGTTTTGAATTCGGCAAACTCTGACTTGTCTCCGATCAAGATAGCACCTACCAGTCGATCCCGATAGACAATACACTTTTTGTAGTATCGTCTACTCAGATCACTGAATACAATTTCTTCGTAATCCAAATCGTCATCAGGGCAATAAATATTACCCAGGCTACACAGGTGTAGATCTTCAAACTTGAGGATATTCATCAATACCGAGCCGTTGTAGCAGCTACTTAGATTCCCGTTAAGGTAATTGGCCAACACATCAGCTTGTTGTTCTGCAGCTGCGGTAATGCCATAAAGCTCACCCTTGAATTCAGCAATTTCACCAATGGCAAAGATATGAGGATCGGAAGTTTGGAGGTAATCATTAACGACCACTCCCTTCCCACAACGAATTCCTGCATTTTTGGCAAGATCAATATTGGGGATTGTACCTATTGCGTAAACAATAGCAGTACATTGAATGGTTCTGCCACTTTTGAGATTGACGACCACTCCTCTTTGAGTGGCATCGGAAACAATGGTATGTACCTCGTTGTCAAAGTAAATCTGTATGTCTCTCTCCATCACGTCCTCAGCCAACAAGCGGCTACCAATGTTGTCCAATTGGCGCTCCATTAAGCGGGCCGACCGTTGAATAAGGGTTATTTTGACGTTGATGTTGCGCAGTGCAGCCGCCAGTTCCAATCCCAATAGCCCTCCTCCAACGATGGCTACGTGTTGTTCTTCGCGTGGCAGGGAACTCTCTGTGAGAAACTTTTTCAAAAGATCTGCGTCTATCCGAGTACGCATAGTGAAGACACCTGGGAGGTTCAGCGGAACTTCACGCGGCACTATAGGGCGACTTCCTGTTGCCAGGATCAGCATATCGTAATGATGGATTTGCCCATTGGCGTCGGATAATGTTCTCAGCATAGGGTCTATTTTTTCAACCCCAACGCCAAGGTGCAAATGAACCCCCAAACGCTCAAGTTCCCCATCCTGCATTTTAAGTAACTGCCCCCAATCGAGATGCTCACTTACATATTCAGGAAGCAGTACTCTGTTGTAAAAAGCATAAGGTTCACGGGAAAAAACGTGAATTTCATCCGTCAGGTTCTTCTCTCGAAAGCTTTGGATAAAGCGATATGCAGCAGCTCCTGCGCCGATTAGGACAATTTTCTGAAAGGGTTTGGTATAAGCACTGACCTGAACACTGGTAAATTTAAAATCAGGTTCTTTTGAAATTGGGTCTACCAGGTCGCTCGTCAAATTATTGCAACGCACCAAAGGGCTCTGCAAGATTTTACCCCAATGCATCGGCATAAATACAACACCTGGTCTTAGGGTGTCTGTAATTTTTACAGCAACTTGCACTTCGCCAAAGCTACTTTTGACTACTGTTGTATTCCCATCCTCTAATCCGCGTGAACTGGCGTCCAAAGGATGCATTTCCAGAAATGACGAATTGATGTGCGTAAGCAAACGATTAACCTTGCCTGTACGGGTCATGGTATGCCACTGGTCGCGAATTCGGCCAGTAGTCAGTATAAGGGGGAAATCCGCATTAGGTGCGGTACTGGTATTCTCAATCTGTTGGGGTAAATTAAAGCGGGCCTTCTGGTTTTTGGTAAAAAACAGGTGATCAGCAAACAGGCGCGGGGTACCTGGATGATCGCTTGCTGGAACTGGCCATTGGAACGACCCCTCACGTTGCAAGCGCTCATGGCTGAGGCCCGAAATGTCGAGATTGGTGTTTTTGGTCAAGCGGCAATGTTCGGCATACACCTCGCCAATGTGGCGGTAATCAAATCCAGTATAGCCCATTTTTCGGGCAAAGCGCAACAAAATTTCAACATCCGGTAATGCTTCACCGGGCGCATCGATCACTTTGGGTAAAAAACTAATTCGGCGTTCCGAATTAGTCATGGTGCCCTCTTTTTCCAGCCAGCCAGCCGCAGGTAGAACCAGGTCTGCATAGGCAATTGTATCCGCACGACTCGAAATATCCTGAACAACCACAAAGCGGGCATTTTGTAAACCTTTTTCTACTTCATTGAGATTAGGTAAACTTACCATGGGGTTGGTGCAAATGATCCAAATGGCTTTGACCTCGCCACTGGCTAAGCCCTGGAAGATTTCAGTGGCCGTTCGTCCAGGTTTTTCCGAAATGCCTGTGGAACCCCAAAAATCAGCCACTTCTTTTCGATGGGTTGCGTCTTGTATACTCCGGTGAGCAGCCAACATGGTTGCCAGCCCCCCCACTTCACGCCCGCCCATAGCATTGGGTTGACCAGTCAGGGAAAAAGGCCCTGCCCCAGGTTTCCCGATTTGTCCAGTCAGGATAGACAGATTGATCAGTGCGGTATTTTTATCTACACCGATAGCACTTTGGTTAAGTCCCATCGTCCACATACTGAGGTATGCCTTCGCATCACCGATGAAACGAGCAGCCTTTTTTATATCCTCGACCTTAAGGCCACAAATTTCTGCAGCCTCCCGCAATGGCATATCCATGACCATCCGGCGGTAATTTGCAAAACCTTCGGTGTGTTGATTGATAAAAAATTGATCTGCACGATTGGTTTCGATCAAGCGACGGCCAACGGCATTAAAAAATACTATATCCGTGCCAGGTTTAAGCTGTATGTGAAGATCTGCAATCGAGCAGGTTTGGGTTTTGCGTGGGTCAACGACAATTATTTTTACATGGGGGTTAAGCTCTTTGTGTTGCTCCAGGCGACGAAACAAAATGGGGTGACACCAGGCAGGGTTTGCTCCTGCAATCATGAAGCAGTCTGCCAGTTCAATGTCAGCATAACTGATTGGAACCGAGTCCTCCCCAAAGGTTTTATTATACCCGGCTACCGCAGAACTCATACATAACCTGGAGTTGGTATCGAGATTATTGGTACCAATGAATCCCTTGACCAATTTATTAGCCAGGTAATATTCTTCTGTCAGGCATTGTCCAGACACGTAAAATGCTACACTATCCGGGCCATATTTTTGAATGATGGATTTAAACACTGCAGCTGCTCGATCCAATGCTGTATCCCAACTGACTCGTTCGAGCGGATGGTGTCG
>JAAFHQ010000370.1 GCA_013298445.1 Chitinophagales bacterium
GAATACTACGCCAACATCTACCGCCAATACGCCACCTTTATGACTTCGACGGGCAATACGCGCCTGTACAAAATCGCCTCAGGTGCCAGCGATGCGGACTACAACTGGACGGAGGTCTTGATGCGCGACATTCCCCACAACATGCTCGATGCCGTGGCCCTGCACCACTATTCTGTTATCGATTGGAATAAAAAAGGCCCTTCTACTACTTTTTCGGAAGATCAGTACTTCACCACCATGCAGCGGGCCTACCAAATGGAAGAACTGGTTACCCGCCACAGCAACATCATGGACAAGTATGACCCCAACAAACGGGTCGACCTGATTGTAGATGAATGGGGCGGCTGGTACGATGTAGAACCAGGGACCAATGGTGCATTTTTGTACCAGCAGAACACCATGCGCGACGCCGTGTTGGCGGGCATGACCCTTAACATTTTCCAAAACCACTGCGACCGGGTGAAAATGGCCAACTTGGCCCAGATCGTCAACGTACTGCAAGCGGTGATCCTCACCAAGGAAGAAAAAATGATCCTGACGCCCACTTACCACGTGATGGAAATGTACAATGTACATCAGGAGGCTACTATGCTGCCACTGACGATTCAGACCAACCAGTACAAACTGGACAATCGCCAATTGCCCGCTTTGACTTGTTCTGCATCCAAAAACAAAGAAGGGGTAACGCATATTTCGCTGACCAACATCCATGCTCGTGAAGCGCAGGAGATCACCATTGATTTGCGCGGTGCCAAGTACGCCAGCGTGAATGGCCGGGTGTTGACGGCGGCTACCTTGCAGGATCACAATACTTTTGAAAATCCTGAAAAAATCAAGCCTACTGCCTATAATGGTGCGACTTTGAGTGGTAGCCAGTTGAAGGTGAAAGTGCCGCCATTTTCAGTGGTCGTGCTGGCCTTGAAGTAAAGTACACAAAGGAATAAGTTTTTTGGCCGAAACGGGGGTTGATTACCCTTTTGTTTAAGTCTGCCAAAGCGGCATTTTATTATCACAGAGGAAAAATAATGAGGACACGGAGGACACAAAGTTAGTTGTTGACGATTGGTAAACTATACAAGAAAGCTCAGTCAACGTCTAACTTTGTGTCCTCTGTGCCCCTTTGTGCTTTCTTTGTGAAAAAATGTGTCGCTTTGGTTTTTTATTTGTGATACTCTTTTAAACAAAGTTGACCAAGAACAGGAGACTACCTGTAGGTTTTTTTCGTGGAAAGCAGTTACTTTAGTCCGTAAACTGCAAGCAATGTCTACCATACCCAAACATCCTGAATTATCTGAACGTTTCAACGCGGATGAACCCCGCGTAGACTGGCACGATGCCACATTATGGTGGATTCGCCAAAAGCGGGATAAAGCCGCGCATACCCTCTACGAAGACTGGGAAACCCTGCGCAATACTGCTTCCGCAATCAAAGACAATGTATTGGGTAATCTTGCAGATTACCTGGAGTCCTTTGAGCGACAGGCCATTGCCAACGGTGCTGTCGTACACTGGGCCGCCGACGCAGCAGAACACAACCAAATCGTACTTTCCTTGCTCCAACAAGCTGGAGCTACCCGCATGGTCAAGTCCAAATCCATGCTCACCGAGGAGTGCCACCTCAATGAACACCTCGCCGAAAACGGCATTGAAGTAGTCGATACCGACCTGGGTGAACGCATCGTACAACTGGCTGATGAACCACCCAGCCACATCGTAATGCCCTGCATTCACTGGAAAAAAGAAGAGATTGGCGAATTGTTTCACCAACATCTGGGTACACCCAAGGGCAGTGCCGACCCCCAATTGTTGACCGAAGCTGCCCGCCAGCACTTGCGCGACAAGTTCCTCAGCCGCAGGGTAGCCCTGACTGGCGTCAATTTTGCCGTAGCTGAAACTGGCGAATTTGTGGTGTGCACCAACGAGGGCAATGCCGACATGGGCGTTCACCTCGCGGATGTCCACATTGCTTGTATGGGCATCGAAAAAATCATCCCTCGCCGCGAACATCTGGGGGTGTTTTTGCGCCTTTTGGCCCGCAGTGCCACTGGGCAACCGATCACCACTTATTCCAGCCATTTCAAAAGTCCACGGGCTGGGGCTCAGTTGCACATTGTATTGGTGGACAATGGGCGCAGCCGACAGTTGGGTCGCGAAGCCTTCCGCAACTCCCTCAAATGTATCCGTTGTGGGGCTTGTATGAATACTTGCCCTGTCTATCGCCGCAGTGGTGGGCATTCGTACCACAATGCGGTAGCAGGGCCCATTGGCGCTATTTTGGCGCCCAATCTGGATATGACAAAAAACGCGGATTTACCTTTTGCTTCTACTCTTTGTGGTTCTTGCTCCAACGTTTGCCCGGTGAAGATCAACATCCACGAGCAGTTGTACGAGTGGAGGCAGGAACTGACCCGCCAGGGCAAGGTTGATTTTGGTAAAAAAATGGGCCTCAAAATGATGTCAAGCGTATTGTCCAGTCCTATGATGTACCAAGTATGGGCAAAATGGGGCGTTGGACCATGCGCATTATTCCAGGTATGGTCAATAATTCCTTCAATCCCTGGTTCAAACAACGGGACATGCCGGAGGCACCCAAAGAATCGTTCCGGGATTGGTATTTGAAAAACCGAAGTTAATCCACAACAATATGTCAGTACGCGATCAAATATTGGCCAAAGTACGCGCCAACCAGCCTGTAGATGAACGCCCCTTGCCGGATTTGACTTCCTTTCCGGTGCGGACGAGTGAAGTGTTGGATCAGTTTATGACGGTATTGAGCACAATTGGTGGCAAACCCGTGCAAGTAAAAGATTTTGCGGGAATAGAGACTTATTTGCAAGAAAATCCATATCCGGGACGTATCATCAGCTCGATTCCTGCCTTGCAACACCTGGCTGAGCCCATTCCCGAAAATGCGGACCCACATGAGCTGGCAAATGTTGAGTTAGCCATCATCACCGGAACCTTCGGCGTGGCGGAAAACTCGGCCATTTGGGTGACCGAAGCCAATTTCCAACAACGCGTAGTTCCCTTTATTTGCCAACACCTGGCTGTTGTCCTACCAGCGGATGCCATCGTAGCCAATATGCACCAAGCTTATGATCGTTTGCATGGGCAAGAGTATGGTTTCGGGGTGTTTATTGCTGGGCCTTCTAAAACGGCGGATATTGAACAGTCGTTGGTGTTGGGCGCGCACGGTGCAAGGACGATGACGGTGTTTTTGTTGGGGTAAAACAAGTGAGATTAAAAATAAAATGCTTAGAATCGGTATTTTCGCCTGAAAATCATCAAATTATCAGTTAGAAAGTCATTGTCATAGTTTACATCATCTGCCAAATTTGCTACAGTTTCCACAAATTAGCCGATGATGCAAAAACTAGGCATGGACCACTCGAATCCCCATTACCAACTCCTCCAACAGCGTTTTGTGGAGCAGTATCCACATATTTTCACCAATGACCTGGCCGAAAAAACCGTTGTGGTCATTCCTAGTTTGACGCTGGATCAAAAAATCCTTAAAGCCTTACAAGGTGCTCAGTTTTATGAAGAAAGGCTCCTGTGTTTACTGATGCTCTTGCGAATGCCCCGTACCCGGGTGATTTATGTGACCAGCATGCCCATCGACGAAATTATCATTGATTATTACTTGCATTTGTTGCCTGGGGTCACTGGCTTTCATGCCCGGCAGCGGCTTACATTGCTCAGTTGTTACGACGCCAGCCAAATTTCATTGACCGAAAAAATCCTTGCCCGCCCTCGGTTGATTCAACGAATCAAAGCGAATATCAAAGGCCAGGAATTGACCCATTTGGTCTGTTTTAACGAGACGAAATACGAACAACAATTGGCACTGGAATTGGATATCCCGGTGTACGGTTGTGATCCTGCCTTGTTGTACCTGGGGACCAAAACGGGTAGCCGAAGGATTTTTAAAAAACTGAACCTGAACTTGCCAGCCGGGATCGAAAACATCCATTCAGAGGCGGAAATAGCCAGCGCATTGTTGCAGCTCAAACGCAACAACCCACCATTGCAAAAAGCTGTAATCAAGATGAACGATGGTTTTTCAGGAGATGGAAATGCTATTTTTCGTTTTCCAAAATCATTGCTGGAGGAGACCAACCCATTGGCGATAATTCAAGAACGATTGGCTCAACAAATGACCATAGTAGCTGAGGGCCTGGACTACAGCAGTTTTATGCAGAAATTCCAAAGCATGGGAGGTATCGTGGAGGAATTTATTGAAGGGCAAATCAAAGAATCGCCCTCGGTTCAATTGCGCATTAACCCATTGGGGGAGAGTGAGGTAATCTCTACCCACGATCAGGTCTTGGGGGGTGAAAGTGGGCAGGTTTTTCTGGGAGCGACTTTCCCGGCAAACTCAGAATATACATACGAGATTGCAACTATAGGCAAAAAGGTCGCTGATGAATTGCGGAAAGAGGGCGTTTTAGGCCGTTTTGGCATTGATTTTATTTCGGTAAAAGAAGGCAATGCCTGGAAACATTACGCGATTGAAATCAACCTGCGCAAAGGAGGAACCACCCACCCTTTCTTGATGCTCCAGTTTTTGACCGACGGAGTTTTTGACTGGCAAAAAGGGATTTACCAAATGCCGAATGGCCAAACCCGCTGCTATTTTGCCTCGGACAATGTGGTCAATGAAAAATACAGGGGACTATGCCCTCTAGACCTGATCGACATTGCTCATTGTAACCGCATTCAGTATGATGGGGTTACCCAATGTGGGGTTACTTTTCATATGATTGGAGCATTGTCACAATATGGAAAATTGGGCATGGTTTGCATTGGGCGAACCATTGCCGAAGCTCAGGCGTACTTTTCAAAAACCATTGATATTTTGGATCATGAGAGCACCCGATTTTAAGTAGTGAATTTAAACTTTTGCACGGTTTGGGTTAGGTGGTTTTTTGCCAACAATAATAGGCCACAGCGATGTCCTCAATAGCCAAGCCCAGGGATTTGAACAGGGTCTTTCGGGATTTGTTAACTAGCCCAGGTTTGGTCAAAACCTCATGAATATCCCCTTTGATCAAGGACTTTACTTTGGTTTTGTCCCCCACCGCCAGGATCAAATCGCCAGCCTCATTACTGGCTGATTCGTAATTGTCAACAAAAACATCGGAATCAAAAATGATCTCAGGCGCCAATTCCCGATAATTGGGCGTGCTGGCACCAACAGCATTGATGTGGACATTGGCTTTGAGCCAAGGATTAAAAACCAAAGGCTCAGCGGAAGAAGTGAGGGTACAAACGATGTCCGCCTCTCGTACTGCGGCTTCTGCACTTTGGTAAGCGATCAATTCTACATCGTGGTATGCAGATTGTTCTTTTACAAAACGCTCAACATTGGCCGGATTTTTGCTCCAAACCTGGACCCGTTTTATCGGTCGTACTAAACTAATGGCTTCCAGATGGGTTATCGCTTGAGTACCAGTACCAATCAGGCATAGTGTTTCCGCGCCATCTTCAGCAAGTAGACCCGTCATCAGGGCACTGACCGCGGCGGTGCGGATGGCAGTTACTTCATCGGCATCCAGACTCAACAAAAGCATTCCATTTTCGGCATCAAAAAGGTGAATGATGCCCTGGTGCGAACTCAGTCCTTTTTCATTGTTCTGCTGATAAATACTGATGACCTTGATGCCCATCACGCCATAGGGCCGAATGTAAGCAGGCATCATGCCGAGGATCCCACCATTCGGCATCATCATCTTGGGGCGCAAGGGATTGATGAGGTCTTTTTCAGGGTCCAGGCTGAACAAATTGCGCATGACCGCAATGCATTCGGACATGGGCAGGAGTGCTTTTATCTGCTGTTGATCTAGGTACTTCATGTTTTAAAATTACAGAAAAATCCTCAAGCCGGGCCTTTTAACTTTTCTAAAATATATAAAAATACTATCTTGGTATAAACTTTAAATGCTATGCATCCTCGTATTGACCAATTACAAATCTCCAGTATTGCTGAACATCCTGAGCCTGTGTTGCGCAACCTGCTGATTACCCAAACCTACAGCGAAATCAATCTGGCTTTGAGTCAACTTTTGGGAAAAAACAATGTCAGTTGGTGCGCTTATGCCACCTGGGCATCCAAAACAGCCGGAAAATTTATTCGATTGGAAAACGTGGATGCGGCAATTGAAGAGTTTTTGCGGGGA
>JAAFHQ010000366.1 GCA_013298445.1 Chitinophagales bacterium
GCAAGATCGATGTTCCCGGAAGGAGCACTGCCTGCATGACAACCATTACAAGAACGGTCCAGAATTGGTTTTACCGTTTTTGAATAGGTCACTTTGCTCACATCGCAGGTTGTACTGGCGCAAGTAGTATTTTTGGCACCTTGTTCAATCCAGAGCGCGATGATACCAATCTGCTCAGCGGTAAGCCGGTTGTAGGGTTTCTTAGGCATCAACTCATCGCCCACTGAAACCAAAACCTGGTACAACTTACTACTCTTATAGTCGCCCGGATTGACTCCATTGGATACAATTGTCGCATAAGAAGTCAGTTCAATTCCTTCTTCACGATCCAGGCTATTGTGACAGCCACTTTGAGTACAGTTGGAAATAAAAATCGGTAACACGTCCTTCTGAAAACAAACCGGATTGACGTTTACTACTTTTTCCTTTGTACAAGCACTAAAAATGAACAAGACCCCTAATAAACCGGGGACGAGGTAGCCAATAAATTGTTTTTTCACCGTCATGTTACATTTACATTGTAAGGAGGGATTCAGTTTGGTGTACTCATTTAACTGAATCTCTCCTTTCTATACTGCAAAATTTCTTTGGAAGTTGCCTGAGGGCATGGATTTCTTCCCCGAAAAATAGTTAAAGATTTTTAACTAAATACAAAATCACCTTTGTGACGTGGTATCTAACGAAAAATCAATCATCATGGTCCTCTCTTTCCTGGTGATTTTTGTCACCCCCAGTTTGACCAGTAGCTTGGCTTCCTGAGTTAAACCAGTCGATCAATATCCGTTTTTCCGCTTCGGTTAGTTTCGCTTCAGGATGCATCAATTTGTAATCCCATAAGGGCATTTCCCCTTCAGCAATGGTTTCGGGGATTTCCTCCAAAGCTTCTGACTGGTCGTGTGCAGAACTATTGCCCCAGGTGGAAAAATTTACCTTGGAGCGCCCTTCCTGGATGTGGTTTTGGGTCAAAAAAGAGACCGGTGCGACGTAGGCATACCAGGGGTACTTCGATTCATTGGAGTGACAATCGTAGCAGGAAGCTTTGAGCAAACGCGCAACCTCAGCGGGTGCAGCACTTACTTTGAGGTAATCCTGATTGGGGTCAAGAGCTGGATTGGTGCGGTTGACCGGAACAAATTGAATGGCAATTGCTAGCAATAGCAGCAATAGGCCAATCCTCTTGAGCAGTTTCATGGCTTTGTGGTTAAGTGATGGGACAAGAGTTGATTGGGTGTCCCACCACTAGTTTAGAAATTTTCCATAACAAGCATTTTCAATACATGTCGTCACCTATTCTTCTGCGCTTACTCCTCCATTAGCGGAAACATAATAAGCGCCTTTCAGTACAATGGCTGCACCTTGTGGTAATGTTTCAAGTGGTTCAACGGCAACAAAGCCATCATTGGCTGGGCCTCGTTTGACTGGAACCCGGTGAAAAGTGACACCTGCGGCATCCTTTTTTTCCTGGTAAAAAATAAAATAGCCGCCTTGCTCCTGAATCACCGCTTCTTCTGGCAGAGCAGGCAACATGCCAGCATCCGCCAAGGCAATCCGGGCATTGAGGAAACCGCCTTTGGCCATTTGTTGATTACTGGCCGCACTTGCATTGTCAAACCGTGCGTGAACCCGGACCGTTTTTCGTTCGGCATCCACGCTGCGTTCGAGGTAATCGATATGGGCATTGAACACTTGCTCATTGCCCCCCGGGAATTTCAACTGCACTTTTTGACCCGCTTTTACCTGGTTCAGGTTTTTTTCAAAAACATACAGCACCGGATGCAAAAAGGCCAGGTTGCTTACCTCACAAATGGGGTCTCCCAGGTTCAGGGCTTGCCCTAAACTGGCATCTACCCGGGTTACTACACCCGAAACTGGTGAGGTGATCAGTAGCTCAGTCCGCAAATTATCGGGAGTAAGTTTGGCTGGATCGATCTGATACTGGCGCAATTTGGCAGCCAGAAGCTTGCCTGAAGTTTGGGTGGCACGCCAATCCGCTTCGGCTTTTTGAAAATTCTTGGTAGCGGTAGCATCATTTTCTTTCAATGCCTTGTAACGCTGGTATTCGGTTTCCAGAAATACCATCCGGTCCTTGTTTTCCAGGTATTGTTGTTGCAAGTCCAGTAAATCAGGTTTGCGCAACACCGCTACCACCCCACCTTTGGCGACGCTGCTGTTGTTGCGAATGCGCAATTCACTGATGATTCCTTCGGTAAAAGCGCTGACTTGAGCGGTATTCTCCTTGCCCAAAACCAACTCCGCATTGACGTCTAGATAATCACTCAAGGGGCGAAGGGTAAAGGTCCCGGTTTGAATGGCGGCCTGCTCGGCTTGTTGTGCACTCAGCGTAACGGTATTGCCACTCGTTTCAGGAGTTGCAGCAACTTCAGTGCTTTCACTACTCGTTTCTGCTTTTTTACCACAAGCCAAGGTGAATAAGGCAAGGGTGAGAAGGATACTGCTATATTTGATGCAATTCATTTCTTAGAGATTTAAAAGGGTTTTGGACTATTGTCCGGCAATAAATTTCAATTCCACAACAGTCAGACTCAGTCCGTACAAATTTTCCAGGTAATTCATTTGAATGCCAATCGCCTGCTCAACTTGTTGGGACAAGGTGGTGTAATCAATTTCACCCTCCTGATAATTCAGGCTGGCATTGCGGAGCAACTCATTGGACAAGGCCTGACCTTGGACTTGAAAATACTCAATCAAGGTGTTGTACTTCTCTTGCTCGTGCAACAAATGGGCCATTTGCGAACGCTGTTGGAGCAATACCTCCTGGTAATTGGCTTCGGCAATTTGGACGTTCAGGCCTGCGGACTCTACCGCTTTGTGGCGAGCTTTATTGACCAAAGGCAGGTTGACGCCCAATTGCCAGCCCGGATAAAACGCCCCGTTGCCTAAGACCTGGCCGTACACACCTGTAGAAAAACTGGGGGCAAAGCGCGACTGCTCAATTTGTTGCTGACTTTTGGCCACACTTACCCCGGCTAATCCCGCTTTGGCACTAGGCGCCTGTATGATCAAAGCGGTATCGGCAAGACTAAAGGTTTGTTTGCGCAAAGGCTCTGCGATCGCACTTACCGCTTGGGGTAAGCCCAGCAACTGACCTAAAACCACCTGATCAAAATTCAACTCATGATCGATGGTTTCCAGGATCAAACGAACCTGTGCGGCCTTGTCTTGGGCGGCCAGTTTTTCCGCCAAGGCAGCATCCCCTGCCTTGTAGCGTTGTTCGGCAATCGTTGAAAAACGAGTATACACCGAATCTAATGAACGGTACAATCTGGTCTTTGCATTCAAATACCCCAGGTGCTGATAAATTTCGCGCACTTGTCGGATCAGGTCTTGCTCAGTATGGGCCAATACAGCCGAGGCCTGGCTTTGTTTTTGCTGGTAAAAATTGGCCGTTGCCCGGGTAGCCTTCCGACTGGGGAAACTTTGGCTGATGCCAAAAGTAGTGGTACCCAGTAAGCCCAAATCAGGGTCAGCGGTGACGTTGTGAAACAAGTTGGCCGGGTCGTACATTTTGGCTGTACCCTGTAGCACCTGTTGATGCTGCACCTGAAGGTTGGCTGATCGAACTGCAGGATGGTTCTTTAAAGCCAAAGCAATGGCGTCGTTTTCCCGCAATGCATTTTGTCCCTGGAGCGAAACGCCGGCAAAAAGCAGCGGAATCAGCAAAATACCTGCCGAGGGCGGCACTTTGAGGAAACGTTCGCGCTCAAAAAACAGGGCATAAAGCACGGGTAATACAATCAAAGTCAGCAAAGTGGAAGTAATCAAACCTCCAATAACCACCGTAGCCAAAGGACGTTGCACTTCCGCACCAGCACCATGCGAAATGGCCATCGGCAAAAAGCCGAGTGAAGCTACCGCCGCAGTCATAAGTACCGGCCGCAAACGGGCAATGGCCCCGGAGCGAATCCGCTCTGGCACACTTTCGATGCCTTCCTTCTCTAATTGGTTGAAATAGGTGATCAATACAATCCCGTTCAGTACCGCAACCCCAAAAAGTGCGATAAATCCAACCCCAGCAGAGATAGAAAAAGGCATATCGCGGATAAGTAAGGCAAAAACACCTCCAATCGCCGACATGGGAATGGCGGTGAAAATTAATAAACTTTCCTTCATGGAATTGAACGTAAAAAACAGGAGCAGGAAAATGAGGGCCAAGGCTACCGGTACTGCAATCGAAAGCCGGGCTTTAGCCGCTTGTAAGTTTTCAAATTGACCGCCATAAGTGGTAAAATAACCGGCGGGTAGTTTAAGCGCAGCATCCAATTTGGCTTGTACTTCCAAAAATGCACTTTCTACATCACGGCCCCGCACGTTGGCGCCTACTACAATCCGGCGTTGGGCGTTGTCCCGACTGATTTGGGCGGCACCCAGGCGGTAATCTACGTCAGCTACCTCATTCAGCGGGATCAATTCGCCATTCGGAGTAGTGATGGGCAATTGGCGCACATCTTCCAAATCGCTGCGGTTTTGATCATCCAGGCGCAACACGAGGTCGAAGCGCCGGGCTTCTTCATAAACCACTCCAGCGGAAGTACCCGCAAAGGCAGCCCGCAGGGTGGCATTGACATCGCGAATGTGCAAGCCGTAACGGGCGATTTTATCGTAGTGGTAATTGACTACGATTTGGGGCAAACCTTCCACTTGTTCTACTTTCAAATCGGCCAGGCCGGGAATGTTTTTGAGGAGTTGTTCCACCCGGTGGCCTGCGTGGGCCAGAGAGTCCATGTTTTCCCCAAAAATTTTGACCGCAATATCCGAGCGCACCCCGGTCATCATTTCGTCGAAACGCATCTTGATGGGCTGGGTGAATTCAAAGGCCATGCCCGGAATTTCGTGCACTTTTTCTTCAATTTTGCTGACCAATTCATCTTTTGTTTCGGCTTTGGTCCATTCCTCAATGGGTTTGAGCAGGATGATGTTGTCGGCAGTTTCGATGGCCATAGGGTCGGTAGGGATTTCGGCGCTACCAATTTTGGAAATCACTTGCTCCACTTCATCGGGGAAGTTTTTCAGGATGATGTTTTGCGCCAGGCGATGGCTTTCCAAAGTTTGATCCAGAGAGGTGCCCGGGCGTAAAAAACCGTGCATCATGATGTCGCCTTCGTCCAAAGTAGGAATGAATTCGCCACCCATCCGGGAAAACAGCAACAAGGAGAGTACCAACAAACCCAGGCTGAGCCCGATTACCGTTTTGCGCCAGCGCAAAGCCCACATCAAAACCGGGATGTACAGGCGTTGAATCGCCAAAATGATCCGATCAGCTAGATTGTGGTGGTGGTGTAATTTGCGGCTCAAAGTCAATGCAGAAACCGCAGGTACGTAGGTCAAGGACAAGAGCAGTGCGCCCACCAAGGCGAAAGACACTGTTTGGGCCATGGGTTTAAACATTTTGCCTTCGATACCCACCAAAGACAAAATCGGTAAATAAACGATCAGAATGATCACCACCCCAAAAATGGAAGATCGCATGATGCGACTAGCTGCTTCCAGTACACTTTCGTTCATTTGGTCTTTGCTCAAATGCACTGTTTGCCCTGGTTCAACTGCCACCTCGGGCCTCGCCAAAAAGCGGACATGCAGGTAGTGTAAAGTCGCCTCCACAATGATAACTGCGCCATCCACAATCAAACCAAAATCAAGGGCCCCCAGCGACATCAGGTTGGCACTCACGCCAAATAGTTGCATCATGGAAATGGCAAACAGCATGGACAAGGGGATCACCGAGGCAATGATCAGGCCTGCCCGAAAATTACCCACCAGAAGCACCAATACAAAAATGACAATGAGGGCGCCTTCGATCAGGTTTTTCTCCACAGTGGCAATGGTGCGGTTGACCAGTTTTTCCCGATCCAAAAAAGTACTGATGGTAATGCCTTCGGGCAAGCCTTTTTTAACTTCTTCAAGGCGGGCTTTTACCCGTTCGATAACTTTTGCCGCGTTTTCACCCTTGAGCATCATCACGATGCCCAACACGATTTCGCCTTCCCCGTTGTGGCTTACCGCACCGTAGCGCAGGGCTTTGCCAAAACGGACTTCGGCTACATCGGCAATGCGTACTGGCAGGCCATTGACGTTTTTGATCACAATTTGACCAATGTCGTCAAGGCTTTTGACCAGACCCTGTGCCCGAATGAAATAGACGCTGCTGTGTTTTTCGACATAGGCACCGCCTGTGTTTTCATTGGCACCTTCCAGGGCAGTGAGGATTTCCG
>JAAFHQ010000367.1 GCA_013298445.1 Chitinophagales bacterium
CCAACGGATCATTGTACGAAGTCAAACCACTGGACTTGCTGGGCACCGCCCTGGAAAAGCTCCGACTGCGCAATCAACTGGATACGAGTGAAGTAAATGATGCCATCATTGGTTGTGTCACCCCTACTGACGACCAGGGCTTCAACATTGCCAAGGCAGCACTCATTCACGCAGGCTGGCACCAGAATGTAGGTGGACTGACCATAAATCGTTTTTGTGCCTCCGGCCTCGAAGCCATTAATCTAGCTGCCGCAAAAATCAAAATTGGCTGGAGTGATCTGATGGTGGCGGGGGGGCTCGAAAGTATGAGTCGGGTACCCATGGGCAGCGACGCAGGGCCACTGATGTTCGATCCCGAACTAATCAACCGCGCCGATTATATTCCCCAAGGCATTTCTGCCGACCTGATTGCCACCATCGAAGGTTTTTTGCGGGAAGACGTGGATGCCTTTGCCTTGAGCAGCCACCAACGCGCTGCCGAAGCCATGCAGGCTGGGCATTTTGCCAAATCGCTGGTACCCATTCACGACCGTAGCGGGTTACTCATCCTCAATCACGATGAATACGCACGGCCTGATACAGATGCAACTATCCTGCAACGCCTTCGCCCTTCCTTTGCAGCTACGGGTGCCTTAGGTTTTGATGAAATGGCCTTGCACAAATACCCCTTGGTGGAAAAAATCAACCATGTGCATACCGCGGGTAATTCTTCCGGCATCGTAGATGCAGCCGCAGTGGTGCTGATGGGCAGCAAAGAAAAAGGCCAAGCGCTGGGCTTAAAACCGCGTGCTCGCATCCTCTCCATTGGCAATGCCAGTGTAGAACCTACTCTAATGCTTACCGGCCCTGGTCCGGCCGCTAAACAGGCCCTACAACACGCCAAAATGCAAGCCAAAGACATCGACCTTAGGGAATGCAACGAGGCCTTCGCTGCGGTGGTCTTGAAGTTTCAACGAGACCTGGATATTCCACACGAACGTTTGAACGTCAATGGTGGTGCAATTGCGATGGGCCATCCACTAGGGGCCACGGGCGCAATTTTGCTGGGCACCTTATTGGATGAAATGGAACGCCGGGATGTACAAACGGGGTTGGTTGCGCTTTGCGTCGGTGGAGGCATGGGCGTGGCGACGATTATTGAACGAATTTAATCGTTGGGGCAACCCTAGGTGGTTGCCCCGTGGCAGGGGCAGCCACCTAGGGCTGCCCCAACGAAATTATACGAAAATGATTTATTACAAAAAAGATACCGATAACATTGTCACCCTCACCCTCGACATGAAAGGGCGACCTCGGAACGTGATCAACCACGAGATCTTCGAGGCTTTTGTTCCCGTTTTGGAACAATTGAAGGCGGATAAAAAACGGGGAGCATTAAAAGGGGTGATTTTGACCTCCGGAAAAAAAACCTTTCTGGCGGGTGGCGACCTGGATTATTTGTACCAAACCAATGACCCCGCCGAGGTATTTACTTTTTGTGAAAAAATGAAAAAATTCTTGCGCGACCTTGAAAGTCCGGGAGTTGCTGTCGTTGCAGCCTTGAATGGTAGTGCGATTGCCACAGGATTTGAGGTTGCGCTGGCTTGCCATCACCGCATCGCTGTGGATGATCGGCGCATTGTGCTGGGTTTGCCCGAAGTAGAGCTGGGTTTGATACCCGGTGGCGGCGGGATTGTGCGTTTGATGTGGTTGTTGGGCATCGAAAAAGCCAATCACATCATTAGTAGTGGTCAGTTGTACGCCCCTCAGGAAGCCCTGCGGGTCGGCATCATCGACGATTTGGCACCCAACCACAAGGAGATGTTGGAAATGGCCAAAGATTGGCTGCTGAACAATAAGGAAAGCCGCCGCCCCTGGGACAAAAGTGGGGAACGAATCCCCGGTGGTTCGGCCAAAGACGCCCCGGTAGCTGATTTCATCCGCGCTGAAGCCGCCCGCCTGGCCGCCAAAACCCACCACAATTATCCAGCACCACAGGCCATTTTGAATGTACTCTCGGAAGGCTCCAAAGTGGATTTTGATACCGCCGAACGTATTGAAAGCCGTTACTACACCCAACTAGTAATGAGCAAGCAGTGCAAAAACATGATCAAAGCCTTTTGGTTCGACAGCAATTACATCCGTCACGGCTTGAACCGCCCACGGGGTTTTGGCAAGTTTCGGCCCAAAAAAGTGGGGGTGATTGGTGCCGGTGGCATGATGGGTTCGGGTATCGCCTACGCCTGCCTGCGCAATGGTCTGGATGTGGTGATGAAAGACGTGTCTAAATTGATTGCCGAGCGAGGCCGCGAATACGTACGCAACAAACTCAATCCGCTGGTACAAAGCGGGGAAATGAGCAAAACGGAGCGGGACCAATTGTTGCAACGCATCATCACTACGGAAGATCCCCGCGAGTTTGAAACCTGCGACCTGGTCATCGAGGCCGTTTTTGAAAATGCGATGGTCAAACAAAAAGTCACCAAGGAAGCCGAAGTCTTTATGGACGAGTATTCCTTTATGGCCAGCAATACGGTATCCATTCCCATCACCAAATTGGCCGAGGTATCCATGCGCCCCGATAATTACGTGGGTTTGCACTTTTTTCACCCAGCCGATGAAGTGCCTTTGGTGGAAATTGTGCGCGGTGCCCGCACTTCAGAGGAAACGGTAGCCCGTGCCTTCGACTTTGTCAAAGCTATCAAAAAAACGCCCATCATCGTCAAGGACGATTGGGGTTTTTACGCCGCAAGGGTACAAAATACCTTCATTCTGGAAGGCATCACTATGCTTAAGGAGGGCTACCCTCCCGCTTTGATCGAAAATCTGGGCCGCCAGGCTGGAATGCCCAAAGGTGCCCTCGCCCTCGCCGACGACCTGGGCCTCAACCTCGTACTCAACTACGAACGGCAGGCAGGTGAACACTATGGCCCCAAATACATCCCCCACCCTGCCGTGGAGGCCCTGGACAAGATGTTGCAGGAGTTCACCCGCCCCGGCCGCAACAAAAAGGCGGGGTTTTATGAATACACCGAAGACGGGCAACGCCACTTGTGGCCGGAATTGAGCACCCATTTCGGCCCTCAACTCAGCACCTTCGAGCGCCAGGAGCTCATCGATCGCCTATTGATTTCACAGGTATTGGAGGCGGTGTGGTGCATGCAAGAAGGGGTAATCAATTCTATTGCGGCAGCTAACCTCGGGAGTATTTACGGCTGGGGCTTCCCGGCATTTAAGGGCGGCACGATTCAGTACATCGCGGATTACGGCCTGGAGGCTTTTGTGGCGCGCTGCAAGTATTTGCGTGAAAAACATGGCTCACGTTTTCGGGTACCAAAGAAGTTGGAGGAGTTGGTGAAAGAGACGGAATTGGTTGGGGATTTATTGGGAATGAACTCATAGCGGCAGCCCTATGTGGCTGCCCCCAATGGGAGATTGGTTCCGTTTTGAGCACGTCGATAAGCCCCGCTAGGGGCGAAATTTGGGTATATTCCCCTTTAGATACCCACATTGCGTCCCTACGGGACTCGGGAAAACACCGGGCGGTTGTTTTCTACCCATATTGCGCCCCTAACGGGGCTCACGTTGCGCGAAAAAACAGGATTTATTAGGGTGTGAAAAAACTCTTACACCCTCACACCCTCCAACAAAATCACCAACAACTCCTCCTCCAGCATCTCCGCCGTAATCTTCTTCCCCGGTTTGTACCAATCGTACAACCAGCGCAGAGACGAGAACAGAGTATACGACAAAATCAGCGGATTGATCGGTTTGAATTCCCCACTCGCCACCCCAGCGCTAATGATGGCTTGAAAACGGCTTTCGTAATCTTTGCGCAATTGCAGGAATTCACTCAGGTGGGGTTCTTCCAGATGCCGCCATTCGTCGTTGAAGGCAGTAACGGAAGTGACGTCTTCGAGCGACAATTGGAGGTGTAGCCGAATCAAACGGGTGAGTTTTTCGGTAGCACTCACTTGTAGGGACTCCACCTCCAACATACCAGACAGGAAACGCTGAGCATTGTTGGTGCAAATTTCGCGGAGAACGTCAGACTTGGATGGAAAATGATTGTATAGACTGGAAGCACGTAAGCCTACTTCCTTAGCCAGATCGCGCATAGAGGTGGCCTGGTATCCTTTGTCCCGGAACAGGCGCGCGGCGGCTTCGTAGATTTGTTCTTTCTTCGACTTTTCCACAAGAGAGAAGCCCCCCGATCATTAGAGACCGGGGGTATGTCATAAGCTTAACCCAAGTGAGCAACGTGCTTCATCAAGCTGCTCTTCAGGTTGGCTGCTTTGTTCTTATGCCAAGTGTTTTTCTTTGCCAGTTTGTCGATCATTTGGATCACTTTTGGCAAGAAACCTACCGCCTCCGTCTTGTCCTTCATGCTGCGCAACTTCTTGATAGACGTACGAGTAGTCTTCTTGTAGTAGCGGTTCAACAAACGACGCTTTGCCTCTTGACGGATACGCTTCTCAGACGATTTATGGTTTGCCATTACTAAAACTTTTCACAATTAATAATACTACTGAACAATTGGAGCGCAAAGATAATTATTCATTTGGAAAGTCCAAAGGTAATTTTAAAAAAACCTTTTCGTTTAAGATTATCCAAAGACCTAAATAGGTTGTACTTTTGCGCGCATATTTCAAAACCAGATCACCCAATGAGCGATTTCTCATTCATTGCCAATGCTCACCCAGCGTACATCGATTCGCTGTACGAGCAATATCAGAATAATCCCGAGCAAATTGAAGGCTCCTGGGCCTCTTTTTTCAAAGGCTTTGATTACGCCCACACCACCAACGGGCACGAAAAAAGCAATGGTGTAACGCCATCCTCGGTTTTCAACCCCCAGGAATTCCAGGTGCTGGCCATGGTCAATGCCTATCGGGGGCGGGGGCACCTCCTATCCACCACCAACCCCGTGCGGCCACGCCGCAACCGGAATCCAAAATTGGACCTGGAGGACTTTAACCTGAGTGAAAAAGACCTCGATACAGTCTTCTACGCTGCAACGGAGTGCGGTTTGGAAAAACCCTCCACCCTGCGCGATATCCTGGCGCACCTCAAACGCATTTATTGCGGCAACATCGGCTTTGAATTTCAGCACATCCAGCAGCGTGAAAAACGCCGTTGGTTGCGTACCCGCGTGGAGCAAAGCCGCCCGGAGAAGCATTACAACATTCCCTTGGATAAAAAACGCCGCATTCTGGAGAAACTGAATGAGGCGGTAGGTTTTGAGAAGTTTTTGCACACCAAATACATTGGTCAAAAACGTTTCTCACTGGAAGGTGGGGAAAGCACCATCGTCGCGCTGGATGCTGCCATTAATAAAGGTGCAGAAATGGGCGTCGAAGAGGTGATCATCGGGATGGCACACCGCGGTCGTTTGAACGTGTTGGCCAACATCATGAAAAAAACCTACGAACAAATCTTCACCGAGTTTGAAGGTACCGCCATTCCCGACCAAAGTTTTGGCGACGGCGACGTGAAATACCACCTGGGTTATTCTTCACAGGTTGTTACGCCTGCTGGCAAAGAGGTACAACTCGAACTGGCGCCAAACCCTTCCCACCTGGAAGCGGTCAACCCCGTAGTTGAAGGTTATGCTCGCGCCAAAGCGGATCGCTTATATAAAGGTGACTACGACCGGATTTTGCCCATCCTCATCCACGGTGACGCCGCTGTAGCGGGTCAAGGTATTGTGTTTGAGGTCATCCAGATGAGCAAACTCAAAGGTTACAATACGGGAGGTACCTTCCACTTTGTGATCAACAACCAGATTGGTTTTACCACTGATTTTGAAGATGCCCGTTCTTCTACCTATTGTACCGGAGTAGCGAGTGTGGTTTCCGCACCCGTTTTCCACGTCAATGGCGATGATCCAGAAGCGCTGCTCTACGCTGTAGAAATGGCCATGGAATACCGTCAGGAATTCAACACCGACGTGTTCATCGACATGGTGTGCTACCGCAAACACGGGCACAACGAAGGCGACGACCCGATGTTTACCCAACCCGACCTCTACGAAGCCATCAGTGTACACCCCAATCCACGGGAGATTTACCAAAAGGAATTGATCGAAATGGGTGAATTGCCCAAGCAGTTGGCCGACGACCTGGAAAAAACGTTCTGGGGCGACCTGCAAGAACGTTTGGACGAAGTAAAACAACATCCACTGCCTTATAAGTCGCAAGCACCCGAAGAAGAGTGGGAAAAATTGCGCCACGCCACCGTTGAAGAT
>JAAFHQ010000368.1 GCA_013298445.1 Chitinophagales bacterium
CTGGTCTTCGTACTCCCGCAGGTCGCCCATCAGGCTCACGTCGGTGCCCGAGCCGTTGGCCAGGTTTTCCCAGAGACGGATGCCTACCTCTTCGGGTTCAGCGGCATTGAAGCGGCTGCGGAAGGAGATTTGCTGGATGCTGGCATTGCTGACAATTTTGTCGGGGAAAGTTTGTTCGATGTGGTTGGTATTGTCGCTGCCCGTGTAAGGCCAATAGGGCAAGCCGTGGGTTTGGCTTTCGTGGCGAATGATGTCGACAAAGTCTTCGAGGTAAGTGCAGATAGCCACTTTCTTTTTGCGTCCCTTCACCAATTCGTGCAGCTTTTTGGACCACAGGCTGATGCTTTCCTTTTTAAAATCCTCGTATTTTCTAAAAACGGGGTCGTTTTTATCCTCTTTCAAGGGTAGTTGCAGGCCTCCACTCCATTTTTTAAAGGCTGCCTTGTCGTATTCGTTTTGATCGATGCCTTCATAGGTGTTTTCGTAGGAATTGCGGGTTTGGTAGCCAGGCATATTGAGGAAAATGCCATCCACATCAAAGTTGTCGAGCACTTCGGCAACGATGTCAAAAGCCTTTTCCTGCACGTAAGGGGCATTGATGCTCACCACGTATTTATCGGTATTGACAATTCTTTTGCCCGTGGGCGATAGGTAAAACCAGTCGGGATGTTTTTGAAAAATGCTCTGATCGGCCCGGCTAAAGTCAAAACGTACGATCACTCTGATCCCTTGCTCGTGGCAACGTTGGACAATCCGGCCTAGATCACCGGGCTTCATGTAGGGATTGAGGTAGTGAAAATCTAGCTTGCTTTCATAAAAAGCCATAATCCCCCCCGCATTGATGATGAGGGTATTGGCTGAAAAAGCGCGCAGATCTTTGACGATGCTGTCGGCATGCAGATTGGCGGCTTCGTAGGCCGGAAGGTTCATTTGGATGAGCCGCAGGTTGTTGCGTTTCCACCATTCGGATTGGTCGCTGGGCAGAATTGGTTTTTGCGCCCAAAGACTGGAAAAACACAGAAGGCAGCAGAGGGACAGACAGATTTTGTTCATGTGGTGTGGCTAATGTTGTTTGTTTGTAGATGCAACAAAACTAAGGTGAATCTAAAGTGCCTGTGGTTTCTTAGGTGGTGAAAAATGTTTTGAAAGTAAAAAGTTGCTCACAACACCCTCCCCAAAGCCCTCAAACTCTCCACATTGTGCAGCGGCGCAAACAAATCCACATACGGCAACGATACCTGCATGCCCCGCACCTCGGGCGCATAACCAGGCCTACCAGCCAATGGATTCAGCCAAATCACCCGCTCCGCCTTTTTGCCAATTTTGCGCATACTTTCTTCCAGCACTTCGATATCACCCGTATCCATTCCGTCGCTGAGGATGAGTACGGTGCTATGACCATGCAACAAACGGCTGTATTGCTGATAAAACTGCGCAAAGGAAGCCCCGATGCGGGTCCCTCCCGACCAGCCGGGGACGGTCTCACTCAGTTCATTCAGCACCTGGCGGTAATTGCTTTGGCGTAAAACCTTGGTGATGCGTTGCAGGCTGGTGGAAAAAACAAAAGTCTCCACCCGTTGGCCGAGTTGTTGAAAAGCGTAAACGAACTGGATTAAGAATTGGCTGTACAAGTCCATCGACTTACTCACGTCACAAAGCAGGATGAGTTGGTTCTTTTGTTGTTTGGGGCGAAAACGGGCCAGTTCAATCAACTCCCCACCCCGGCGCAGGTTTTTGCGCATGGTCGTACGCAGGTCAAGCATGCTCGCGGAGCGGGCGCGTTCTTTGCGACGGCTGTATTGACGGGCCATACGACGGGCAATTTGGAGGATCAATTTGTTGATTTCCTGCAATTCTTCGGCGCTGAACATAGAAAAATCCTTGCGGCCCAGGGATTCACCAGCACTGTATACCGCCAATTCGATGTTGTCCTGGGCGGGTTTGCCGTTGAGCCAACTTTTCAGGGCTTGCAGGGAGGGAGGCTGCTGACGGGTACCGGGTTTGCGGGGTTGTTTGTCATCAGCGATTTTGGAGTCGACCGCTTTTTCCAGTTCTTTCCAGTATTGAGGGAAAATTTGATCAAAAAGTTCCTGCTCCCGTTGGGTGCGGGCCAGGGTGGCGCGCAGGGTGTATTGAAACAATTGTGGGTCGTGGAAAGGTTCAACGATGTCTAGCGCCGCCAACATTGCACTTGATTCCTGAGGGCCAATGGTGAAACCTTTCTGGCGCAGGTGGCGGCAAAAGGCCAGCAAATTGGCGCTGAGGGTGGTGTAGCGTTGCAAGAGCGTGTTGGACATAAGCTAAAATAGAAAACGGCTGAATCAAGTCTTTTCAACTTCATCCAGCCGTTTTTGATTCTTTCCTAATTACCTGAATAGTGGGGCAAAATGAACACTTGTTTTTTGTCGCCCCTAAATTATTGTTTGCTGATCCTCTTGGTGGTGATGACTTTGTCTTTATCACCGATGATCCGCACCAGGTAAATCCCTCTGGGTAGGTCTCCAACGTACATTTTTTTGTCGGCTGCAATGTCATCGAAGCTTTTCATCTGGCGGCCTGCCAGGTTAAAAACCATCACTTTTTGCACGCCTTGAACGTCGGTTAAACCAATGTGACTGGTAGTTGGGTTGGGGTAAACCTCAATAATGACACCTCGGTCTGCCTCTGCTGATGCATACCAATTGCCAGTCTTAGCGCTTGTTTGTCCTATCGCTTTTGGGATTGTGAAAAGTACCAGGGTAAAAATGAGTAAGAAGTGCTTCATGCAATAGTATTTTAGGACAAAATTTTAACACTTTAAAAATACGTTGAGTTCAAGTATTATGCAAACCTAATTTGGGTATTTGCATTTTTTTAACTTTTAGATGATAAAAAGGTTGAGAAGTTGAGGGGTTGAGAAGTTGAGGCTACCGCAGTAACTTAGACATGATTTTTGTCAAAAACGCTGCGGCAGCCTAAACTACTCAACTTCTCAACTCCTCAACTTTTCCCTATTCCTCCTCTTTCGCCAGTGCTTCCTGGAACAGCTCCACAAAAGCCTCCAGGCTCACACTGCCCTTATCCCCTTCGCCTTGGCGACGTACTGCTACTGCGCCAGCCTCCATTTCTTTCTCCCCGACGATGAGCATATAAGGTATACGTTTTAATTCGGTATCCCGGATTTTGCGACCGATGGTTTCGCTGCGGTCGTCGATGTAACCCCGGATGTCGTGAGCAGCCAGTTTTTCTTCGATTTCTTTGCAGTAGTCAACAAATTTATCGCTGATCGGCAGCAGTGCATATTGCTCGGGCATCAACCAGAGTGGGAATTTACCCGCCGTGTTTTCGATCAAAATACTGATGAAGCGCTCCATCGACCCAAAAGGTGCGCGGTGAATCATCACCGGGCGGTGGGTTTTGTTGTCGGCGCCAACGTATTCTAATTCAAACCGTTCTGGCAAGTTGTAATCCACCTGAATGGTACCCAATTGCCACTGGCGGCCAATGGCGTCGCGCACCATGAAGTCCAGTTTGGGGCCGTAGAAGGCGGCTTCGCCCAACTCCATGGTAGTTTTTAGGCCTACCTCGCGGGTTGCTTCGATGATGGCGTTTTCTGCGTTGCGCCAGTTTTCATCCGTTCCGAGGTATTTTTCGGGTGTATTGGGATCACGCAGGGAGATTTGAGCCGTAAATTCTTTAAATCCCATTTTGTACAAAACCGTCCGAGTCAGGTCCAATACATTCAGGAACTCTCCCTTTACTTGATCTTCGGTACAAAAGATGTGGGCGTCGTCCTGCGTGAAGCCACGTACCCGCGACAAACCGTGCAACTCACCCGTTTGCTCGTAGCGATAAACCGTGCCAAACTCCGCAATACGCATCGGCAGGTCGCGGTAAGAGTGGGGGCGGTGCGCATAAATCTCGCAGTGGTGAGGGCAGTTCATTGGTTTGAGCAAGAACTCCTCCCCTTCCCGTGGGGTATGGATGGGCTGGAAACTATCCTTGCCATACTTGGCGTAGTGCCCGGAAGTGACGTACAATTCCTTGCGGCCAATGTGGGGGGTTGTAACCAGTTTGTAGCCCCGCTTTTCCTGCTCCACGCGCAGGAAGTTCATCAAACGGTCGCGCAGGGCGTTGCCCTTGGGTAGCCAAATGGGCAAACCCGCCCCTACGCGCTCGGAAAACATAAAAAGTTCTAGTTCCTGCCCCAACTTGCGGTGATCGCGTTTGCGGGCTTCTTCCAGCATCACGAGGTGCTCTTGCAGGTCTTTTTGTTTGGGGAAAGCAACCCCATAGATGCGCTGCAACTGCTGGCGCGTCTCATCACCCTGCCAATAAGCACCCGCTACGTTGGTCAATTTTACAGCCTTGATGAATCCGGTATCCGGAATATGTGGCCCGCGGCAAAGGTCCACGAAGTTGCCCTGCGTATACAGGGTAAGGGCTTCGTCGGCACCGCGTTTTTCAATCAGTTCAATTTTGTACTCGTCGCCTTTTTCCTGGAAAAATTTCAGGGCTTCATCCCTGGTAATGTCTCTGCGGATGTAGCCATTTTTCTGCCGGGCCAGTTCGAGCATTTTTTCCTCAATCTTGGGCAGGTCGTCCAGTGAGATTTGTTTGCCACCGGGATCAACATCGTAGTAAAAACCACCTTCGGTAGCCGGTCCAGTACCAAATTTGATGCCAGGAAACAGGGCTTCCAATGCCTCGGCCATCAAGTGGGCGGAGGAGTGCCAGAACGTGGTTTTTCCGTCTTTATCATCCCAGGTGAGCAGCGTCAAGGTCGCGTCGGTGGTGATCGGACGGGTGGCATCCCACACTTCGCCGTTTACTTTTGCCGAAAGAACCTTCTGGGCCAAGCCCTCGCTGATGGAACGGGCTACTCCAAGCGCCGTTGTTCCTGGTTCGTACTCCCGAACCTTACCATCTGGGAAAGTAATGTTAATCATGGTTTACGTTGTTTATTTCGCTATAGCGGCTGCAAAAATAGGCAGGATTAGCAGGTTTTTTTAGGATTGGGGAAAAAAGTTTAGAAGCTTGAGCTATATCGGCGCTTCGGCTTCGCTCAGCGACCGATATAGCTCAAGCTTCTAAACTTTTTTCCTATTTTCGCTCCCAAATCAAGGATACAATCATGGCAAAAAGGAAACACCAGCCAAGCTCCAAACCTGTTCCTGCTTCTGGCAGTGCCAATAAGCAAAACCCCAAAGTTGCTAAAGCCGTTCCAATGGAGGCCAAATCTTCCACGGGTGCTGCCGGGCTAATCATTGCCGCATTGGCTTTTTTCCTCTACGCGCCTTCCTTGCGCTATGGCTATGTACTGGACGACCAGATGATGTACGTCAACAATCAGTACGTGCAGGAGGGTTTTGCCGGGATTGGCAAAATCCTGAGTACCGAGTCCTTTGCCGGCTTTTTTGGCGAGCAAAAAAACTTGCTGGTGGGTGGTCGTTACCGGCCCTTGTCCATTGTCACTTTTGCCATAGAGAAGGGTTTATTTGGGCAAAATGCAGCTTTGAGCCATTTTGTCAACTTGTTGCTTTATGCACTCTTGGGTTGGTTGACCTACCGCACCCTGCGCCGGGTTTTTCCTCCCCAGGAAAAAGGAAGCTGGTGGTTCAGCCTGGCGAGTTTGGCCACCTTATTGTATATACTACATCCCATCCACAGCGAAGCGGTAGCCAATGTCAAAGGGCGCGACGAAATCATGGCCGCCCTGGGTGCGATGGGTGCCTTGTACGCCAGTTGGCGCTACGCGCAGGCGGGCGAGCTGCGCTGGAACATCATTGCTGCCGTAGTTTTTTTCCTCGGCTTGTTGTCTAAAGAAAATGCCTTGACATTTATCGCGGTAATTCCACTGGCTCTCTACTATTTTGGTTCGGCCAACAAGCGGCATTTGCTGATCAATACCGGGACTTTGGCGCTGACTGGGGTGTTGTATGTAGCCTTGCGTTACGCCATCGTTGGGCAGTTGTTGGGCGGCGCCGAAACCGACCCAAACCCGATGAACGACCCTTTTGTCAATCTTTCTGCGGGCAATAAATACGCCACCATTTTTCTTACCCTGGGCTGGTACCTCAAAATTCTGGTTTTTCCCCATCCACTTACCCACGATTATTACCCTTACCATGTACCCGTGGTTGGTTTTGATGATTGGCGGGCTTTGGTCGGTTTGGCGCTGCATGTAGCGCTGGCGGGAATGGCCATTTGGGGGTTTTGGAAAA
>JAAFHQ010000037.1 GCA_013298445.1 Chitinophagales bacterium
CGCGAATGCACCTTTTGGGGGCAATGTTGTGGGAATAGAGGCGGCAGCCTGGCGCTACTTTGGCAAATCTCCAGCTTTGTTATCCTGGGCTGAAGGAGCGCTCCTTGCGGTTTTGCCCAATAGCCCTGCTTTGATTCACCCTGGCCGCAACCGGAGCACCTTGCTCCAAAAACGCAACAAACTCCTTGATCGGCTTGCAGCCAAAGGTATCATTGATAAAACGACCTGTGAATTGGCCAAATCCGAAGATTTGCCAGAAGCGCCTCACCCTTTGCCTCGTTTGGCACCACATCTTTTGGATCGGGTTGCAAAAGAAAAAGGGCGTTTACGGATTCGCAGCAGCATTCAACTCGGATTACAGGAGCGTGTCATGAACCTGGCCCAGCGCCATCAGGAGCTATTAAAATTTAGCCAGATTCACAACTTGGCCATTTTAGTGGCTGATGTTCGCAGCGGGGAAGTTCTGGCCTATGTCGGGAATGCACCTCATGCCGGAGCAGACCATGGTGAACAAGTGGACGTGATCACTGCTCCTCGGAGTAGTGGGAGCATCCTTAAGCCATTTTTGTACGGTCTGGCCCTTCAGGATGGCCTTATTTTGCCCAATAGCCTTTTGCCGGATGTGCCGATGAACATTAATGGTTATCGCCCTGAAAACTTCCAGGAAGGCTATGATGGCTTGGTTCCAGCAAGTGAAGCTTTGGCTCGGTCCTTGAATATCCCTTTTGTGGATTTATTGCGGCAATATGATTATGATCGTTTTCATTTTCAGCTTAAAAAATTGGGGATGAGCACCTTGACCCAAGCTCCCGGGCATTATGGTTTGTCCTTGATTTTGGGAGGGGCAGAGACCAAATTGTGGGATCTTTGTGGAATGTATGCATCAATGGCTCGTGTTTTAGGGCATTTCTCGCGATACAGTGGCCGGTACGATCCCAGTGATTACCATGGGCTTTCTTATCTTCCAGTTCCTGAACAACTTGTTCCTAAACTCAAGGACCTCCAAACCAATCCAGAAGTGTTTTCTGCAGGAAGCATTTGGGCTACCTTTGAGGCCATGCAAGAGGTACAACGCCCTGGTACTGAAGGGGCTTGGCAACAATTCAGCACAAGTAGAAGAGTGGCCTGGAAAACGGGAACCAGTTTTGGCTTTCGAGATGCCTGGGCAATTGGGGTTACTCCGGAATACGTGATAGGTGTTTGGGCTGGGAATGCCGATGGTGAAGGGCGCCCCGGTTTGGTGGGCACTTTGGCTGCCGCTCCGATATTGTTCGAAACCTTTGGCTTGTTACCTTCCACCTCGTGGTTTTCACCACCTTACGATGATTTGACCAAGGTAGAGGTTTGCCAGGAAACGGGCTTTCGGGCGGGTCAATACTGCCCAGTTGATACTTCCCGAGTCCCTAAAAAGGCCATGAATAGTGTGGTATGTTCTTTTCATCAATTGATTCACCTTGATCAAAATGAGCAGTATCAAGTCAATGCACAATGTTATTTACCAAGCCAAATTGTGCACCGCCCATGGTTGATTTTGCCGCCTTTGGAAGAGTTTTATTTTCGTCAACGCCACCCGGAATATGCCGCTCTACCTGTTTTTCATCCGGATTGCCGGACAGTAATCGGCAATGATGCAAGCCCGATGCAATTGATTTATCCCCGGCAAGCCAGTCGGATATTTGTTCCCGTCGACCTGGATGGCCGCAAATCCAAGACTATTTTTCAGGTGGCTCATCGCAGGGCCAACGCCAAGATCCACTGGCACATCGACCAGGATTTTGTAGGCACAACTCAAACCTTTCACCAGTTTGCTTTGGAGCCTCCGGCAGGGAAACATTTGCTGACTTTGGTAGATGAAAATGGCTATCGATTGGAGCAGAAATTTGAAATTATTCTGAAACAACAGCGAAAATAATTGGTTTAAAAAAGAGACTCCCGCATCAAGGATGTACCGATGCGGGAGCCGGACAACATACTATGAGAAAACTACGGTTCAAAGATATACTGGGAATAGTTATAAAGTGTGTTCCAATTAGGCTATGCTACGGATAGGTGCTGAGTGGTTGTTTAAACTTAGGAAGCGGTAGGAAAGGCCCAGAAATAATTCAGTGGAATTGGCGTCGTGCAGAATTGCTGAAAAAATGGCAAAAAAAAACCTACACTCAGCATAAAGAGTGTAGGAGAATTAAACATACTATGAGAAAACTGAAACAAAGATATAACTGCTGTTCAGAGCAGCAAGCTTCGTTTAGGCAACGGTAGGAAATCTCAGGGAACGGTATCATCCCTTTAGGAAACGGTAAGTGCAGTGGAGAATTTGTACAGGTAGGTTCACTCGAATAATTAGATTTGCCAAAGATATACTTATTTTTTGAATATTGCAAATCTATTTTATGTCCACCAGTACCCGTCCTTCTCATCTGATGTGGGACACCTGATCTTCTTCTAAAATAGGTGCACGCCGATACCGCAAGAAAAGTTGGATGGTGGCAAGTACGTCCTTTTCACAATAAAACGATATCCGGTCTACGTCATTTTCATCCCAGTACACTCGGCCTACCTGGCTACCATCAATGTCATCTTTTGGGGAGGGGAAATTGAGCAATGCGGCTAGCACTTTTAAGGAAGTGTAATTTTTTCGGTCGCCAAATTTCCACATTTCCATAGTGTCCAATAAGTGCAGGGTCTCCCAAGGTTTTTTCCCCTCCAGGTCCAGGAGATTAGGGAAAGGCATTTGGTGAACAACCATCCGCCGACAGATGTATGGGACGTCGAACTCTTTGATGTTGTGGCCACAAATGAAATGTTTGCCCGGGCTGGGGTAATGCTGGGCCATCAATTCTGAAAAATCTTTCAACAACTGCGCTTCATCATGCCCGGCAAAAGATTTCAACCGCACTTTTAAGCGCTTGTCATCTTTGTCTCGGTACACTACTCCGACTGAAATGCACATGATTTTGCCAAACTCGGCATAGATGGCCGCACGATCACGATAGGTCTCGTTCAGCTCTTCCTCGGTGGCATCTGTTTCTGTTTTGAACAAGGAAGTACTTTTGGCTTTCCACAAGTGTTGAAAATCGTCCGAAAGCTCAGCATATCTGTGGGTTACGCTTACCGTTTCGATGTCTAAAAAGAGGACGTTGGCAATATCAATTTGTTCCAGCATATCCAATTTTGTATTTAAGTAGACAATATTAGCAAACTTCGGGTCGTTGTGCAATTGCTTTTTCTGAAATACAAAAAAGTATTGGAAACAGTTCCTTTTTGCTTTATTTTTTGTTTACTTTTTGTATTTCCCAAAACTTTTTTTAACAAAAAACCAAAAAACTATGTCAACCACATCTGGAAACAATTCTAAAAGTACCCTCCTTATTGCCGCTGTTGCAGTCATTGTAGTTCTGTTGGGCATCAACGGTTACATGATTTACAACCGTAGCCAATTGACTGCCAAAAATACTGAATTAACTGCAGACCTGGATGAGACCACCAAACTGAAAGAAGAACTCAACAAGCAGTACTATTCTGCTTTGTCGGAGTTGGAGGGGATGCGTGGAACCAATGAAGAATTGAATTCTTTGATCGATCAACAAAAACAAGAACTGGATGCTTCTAAATCCAGAATTGAAACTTTGTTGAAAGATAAAGGCAATTTGGGTAAAGCACGCGCTGAAGTAGCTAACCTACAGGGCCGGATCAATCAACTTTTGGCTGAAGTAAACACACTACGTGGAGAAAACGAAACCTTGAAAGGAGACGTAACCCGTTTGGGTGAAGAAAAAACCCAACTGGCAACTTCATTGGAAGCTGAAAAAGCAACCACTAACCAGTTGAGTACTGAAAAATCATCTTTGGAAACAGCAAAGGCTGATTTGGAAAAAACCAAAGAGGATTTGGCTAAAAAAGTAACCGCGGCTTCTGCCATTAAGGTTCAGGAAGTTGAGACTACTGGTTTGATCACCAAAGATCAAAAGAAACCAAGCAAGAGCAATAGTGCAAAAAAGGTTAATCAGGTGGATGTTTGCTTCGAGATCATTCCAAATGACAATGCGGAAGTAGGTCAGGAAATATTCCACGTACGGGTAATCACTCCAAAAGGAGAAACTTTGGCTTCTGAAGGTTCTTTCACCAGTGGCTCCGGCGACGATGTACCTTTCTCCAAAGCAAAATCGACCAGCTACAACAAAGGTGAATCCAAAATTTGTGCTTCGATTGCACCAGGTGCGCCTTTTGAAGAAGGTGACTACAAGGTAGAAGTATACAACAAAGGCTACCTTTCTGGCAAAGGTACGTTCAGACTGAAGTAAGCTAAAAGCTAATTAAATTACAAAGTTCCATCCGGCACTTCGGCTGCGCTCAGTGCACAGCTCAGTCTCTGGATGGAACTTTTTAATTTCAGGCCCCCACAACTTTTCTGCACCTCTTCTGTTCAAAAGGCTTAACTTTGTAGTCTCAATTTTACTGTCATGTCCGAGCGTCAGAAAGAGGAATTCATCAACCCGATCGATAAGGATAAAATTGCCGAAAATCCACACTTGTTGCCTTATGCTCATACCCGGGGCGGGGTAAACATCAAACCTACGGATAAGGGCAAAGTCAAGGGGCGGGCCGTAACCGCTATGTACGAACAAACGGAGATGGACCTCGACCAAATCCGTCAACAAATTGAGCTGCTTGCCTCTCAGGCCAAAGCCATTCAAAACCGCGTCTCCATTTCTGAACGCATCTACCTCGCCGAAATGAATTTTGGGCCCATCATTGGAAAAATATACCACCTGTATCGCCGCGACAATGGCAAGGACGTCATGTCGATGATTTCACCCAGCGAATGGGGTAAAAAAGCGCCCTATCAATTCGTAGCTACAATCAAGCTCCTGGCCGACCATACCTGGGATGTACTTGCCACTGGTGAGCTGGAGTTGTAATCCTCATTTTTCAAGAATTTCTGCGTCTTCCAGGATAAAACTCATTTCCCTATAGTTGCTGTCGTTGAGTTTAAGGATTCCTTTTACTTTGAGGATTTCATCGGTTTTTAACTTATGAACTGCTTGTTTAAAGTTGATCCTGGCAACGGTTTCCGGACCAGCCCCACCGCAGAAAAAACAACTGGAATTCGGTACCCGCGACAAGATGATGGAACGGGGAGTCTGCAAATCAGTGGGGACAAAATAACCTTTCAAGGTCACTTCCTTTCCTTCCAACAAACGAATGGCCCAATCAAATTGAGGAACCTGGATGTTCATCCCGTAATCCGCCTGGTATTTTGAACTAAACTTTACCCGGGCAAAACTCTCCCAGGCTGAATTTTGGCCCGCTAATGAATGGCAGGCTACAAATAGAAATATCCAGATAGATAGCCTTAGCAATGCTTGATTTGGCAACATAAACACTTGGGTTTAATCAAAAACGCTCATCTTTACTCTAAGTTGTTCATTAAAATAACCCATGCCAATCAATTAGGTTTACTTGCTTGGAGCAGTGACCAATTCCGAATCGTCCAAAATAAAGTTGAGCTCATCCAGGTTGGAATCATTTAGCCGCAATTTTCCCCGGACGGTAATGATTTGATCGGTTTTAAATTTGGGCGCTTTCCCCTTAAAATTGATCATCGCAATGGACTCTGGACCAGACCCACCACAAAAGAAACATTGGGACATGGGTACTTTGGACATGACAATCCATTTGTCTGAATGCACCTCAGTTGGGATGTAATAGCCACGTAAGCTGAAGTACATTCCTTCCAGGGATTTAATTTTTTGATCAAACTTTGGGGTAACAACGTAAACGCCCTCGTTTTTGAAAAACTTGGTTTCTGATTTCACCTGTGCAAATGCTTGCCAACCCAAACTCTGTGCTTGGGCACCAGAGAAAAAAGCACCTACACCGAACAATACAATTACAGCAATTAAAGCTTTCATGTTGAGGGATTTTGTGCAACAAAGTTGCAAAAATAGCGATTCATTTCCATTCATTAAAGGAATGTGTTAATTTTTAAAAAAGTTTTGAAAGATGTGCTGGTTATTTCAAAAACTTTTCCCAATTTAGCGTCACGAGAAAATCATATCGGTTTTTTCGCCTCCCATAGGTCCCACAATGCATATCAGTTTTTTATCCCGTGAGCAATCCATTTGAACCCCTTAATGGAGCGCAACATCATTTAATCACGAACACACACAAAAAACTGGTCGGTCATGCTAGTACTTATCGTAACCTTTGCCGCTTTTGTCGCTGGGGCCGGTATAATTACCGCTATGAATACTGCACCTAAAGGTGCTCGCCGCTAGAGGTGAAGATCATTGGACATTTCCTCTGATGATCTCCACTTCGCGTCCCCCCGCGATTTTTTACTAGAATCCGCCCTTCATTGTGGCGACACCGCTGGTCTAGCCCTTTTCAGCCCTCTTTAGGAAACCCTTTTATTTTTACTTAGGTCCATTCAGGCCAAACGCTAGTCAGCCAATTTAATGGCGTCCTACTAACAAGAGTAAGTGCTGTACTTCGTCCTTTGTGATGGGGTACAGTCTTTTTTTTAGGCACCTTATTTAAAATCCATCACTATTCCTGATAAATTCCTTCAAAACCCTTAAACTTGCCCTCGATAACGTTCTTTTCCACATTGCTTCATCAACCGGGATAGGTTTTACTACGCAGTTTTGCGGCGTGGTAAACAAAAAGGGAATCGTGTGCAAATCACGAACTGTCGCGCAACTGTAAGTAACAACCAAGTTTTCATCCGAGAATGTCCACTGCCACAAGGTGGGAAGGGCGATGAAAATGTTACAAGTCAGGAGACCTGCCTTTTCCGCTAAGAGCTCATTGAAACGTGCTCTAGACGATGCTTTCGCGGTATAAAGCTTAAAGTCAATTGTAATGCATTCTACCAATTCCAAACTTTCGCTGCGCTTTGGTGTACTCGCAGCCATGATCCTACTCGCAGCCTTCAGTCGGATGATTCCGCACATGCTCAATTTTTCGCCATTAGGTGCAATTGCCCTATTCGGTGCGGCCAATTTTCAAAAGAAATGGCAAGCCATTCTAATTCCCATTGCTGCTACCTGGTTGAGCGACTTGTTCCTCAACAATGTCATTTACGCGCAGTACTATCCTGAGTTTACCTGGTTTTATGGTGGCTTTCATTGGCAGTACGGCAGCTATGTGCTGATTGCCTTGCTGGGTTTGTTGATTTTCAAAAAAGTCAGCTGGCAACGCGTTGCGGTAGGTGCACTCGGTTCTTCGGCAATCTTCTTTTTGGTCACCAATTTTAGCTGTTGGATCGGCAGTACCACTTATGCCCAAAACTTTGGGGGTTTAATGACTTGTTACGCGGCAGGAATTCCTTTTTTAAAGGGTACTATGCTGGGTGACTTGTGCTACGCTGCCGCACTCTTTGGCTCTTTTGCCTGGATGCAACGCCAGATTCCAGCTTTAAAACCTGCACTAAGCGTCGCTAATCATCAGTAATGACCGCTGAATCCACTCGGGCAAAACACGAAGAAAAGTGTTGCCCAAGGTGCCGTACTGCATTCACCTGCAAAGTAGGAGATGTGGCCAATTGCCAGTGCGCAGAGGTGAAGGTTTCCGCCGAAACACATGCCTTTTTGGCTATAACGCAGTACGATTGTTTGTGCAAAAACTGCCTGGCGCATTACGAGCATTTGATCAAGGTTGCGCGGGGGCATCGCTTTCCTGCTCAGCGGGAAATGCTAATCGAAGGTTTGCACTACTACAAGGAAAATGGATTTTGGGTATTCACTGAGTTGTACCACCTGCTACGCGGTCGTTGTTGCGGCAGTGGTTGTCGGCATTGTGTGTATGGATTTAAAAAGGAAGTTGAGTAAGAAACAGTTTCTCCAAAAATAGACTCCATAGTGGCATTTTAATGCGACATTTTGTATTTTTGGTAAAATTCCGAGATGATATGGTGAATATCCAAACGCTCAGAGAGACAATTATTGAAAGACTAAAGACTGAAGACTTGGTGCAAATACCTGCCTCTGAAGCAGAGTATTTGGCCGTGGCTGAGCAGTTGCCATTTAAAGTTGAGTATCATCATAGCGAAATAGTTACAATGGGATTGGCATCATACTGGCATGAAGTCCTCGTCATGACGATCGGAGGCATTTTTTATAATCTCTTTGCCAATAATGAAGAGTTCACTGTTTTAGGTAGTAATTCCGGCATTCAGATTCCTAAGTTTGAAGGGGGCTACTACCTACCGGATGTAATGGTGGTAAAAGGTGAGCCCGTTTTTAAACCTAACTCCAGCGCCATCATCACCAATCCTCACTTGGTCATTGAAATCCTATCACCTTCTACCAATAAATTTGACCGTGAATCAAAACTTCCCGAATACAAACATTTGGAGAGCTTACAACAGATCATCTTTGTTAATCAGAAAAAGGTAGGGATTTCCTCCTACCTCCGTTCCGATCAACCCAATACCTGGATCAATCAGGATTTTTATAGACTAGAAGATGTCATACTAATTGAAGGACAAGAAGTATTGATCAAGGATATTTACCAGAAGATTAAGTTTGAGTAGCTTAATAACTCAACCTCAATACCGTTACTGGCTGATTCTCCAACATCGTCACCACCCACAAATCCCCATACCCGTCATTAGGTTGGTAATTTTTTGTCCCGGTCAATTGATTCAATAATTCGGGTACTGTGTTGGAATGTCCCACTACCAGCACTTTTTTTCCAGACTTGCGGAGCATTTCACCAAAAGCAGCTTCGCGAGGTTCGTAAGCAGTTGGTGTGATTTTTAATACCGTAGCCAGTGGCTCAGCCGTTTGCATGGTCCGTTTGTAATTGGTGGAATACACCGCTTCAATCCCGGTATTTTTCAGGATTTCCGCCAGGTGCGCGGCGCGCTTTTTGCCTTCTTCGGCCAGATTGGGATTGTCGGTGCTTTCCATCGCTTTTTCGCAGTGGCGAACGATGAATATGACGGAAGGGCTCGTTTGGGCTTGTCCGATGGACAGTGCCAGGAAAAACAGGAAGGAGAGGATTGATGCTTTCATGGTACAAAAATAAGGAAAACCTATAATTTTGCCGTTGTAAAAATATAACTCGTGTCCCTATTTCGCCTACCATGAACCTAAAACGGAGTCCAATCTTCTGGCATATAGTCATCATACTGGGCATTTTATTGCTCCCTTCTTTGTTCATGCTGCCGGGCTCGGTTCAATACGCGCGTTTTTTCAAAAGTTATCACGAGCCGATTTTATTTTCGCGGTATCTGGCATTACTTGTTTATGCCTATCTCAATTATTATGTGCTGGTGCCCAGGTTTTACTTCAAAAACCAGTATCTGCATTATTTCAGCATTGTGCTCGTTTTTTTGTTGTTGATTCTGGTGCTGCCCGAATGGTATGTGCAGCATAAGGTGACTTTCAATCCCCCCAAAGATCTGCCCCAGCTACCTCCACCTCCACCTTTTGCATGGGAAGTGAACAATTTGGCCTTGTTTTTTCTCATTGCCACCTTGGCTGGCATTGTACTAAAAAAACGTAGTTTGTTGCAACAGTACATCCAGCAGAATGAGGAAACCTTGCGTTTGTTGGAACAAACAAAGGAAGTGGCTTCTGCAAAAACAGCTGAGCGCCCGGAAAGCAGTATGAATGTAACCGTTGACTATGGCATCACGCGAATTGAGTTTTCGGATATCCTCTTTGTCAAAAGTATGGACAACTACGTTCAGTTTTTCCTCAAAGAAAAGAAAAGCCTGCTGGTCAGAATGACCTTAAAAGAAGTGAATGAGAAATTACCAGATGAGAAATTTGTACGGGTACACAAATCCTACATCGTTGCACTTACTGCCATTGAACAACTGCGCAACAAAACCATCAGCATCGCAGAGCACAAAATTCCGCTTGGTCCTTCTTTTGAAAAAACCTTCCTGAGCATTTTTGACAACAAAAGATAGGTCGCTTTTTACCACAACATTCACCGTTTTCACCACATTGGGTAGCATTCTGCTCAGATTTTGCTTAGTATTGCCAGTCAATTGACAGCTCTGTGTGTCGGAAGGAATTCCCTTTCGCTCTTACCATTCATTTCAAGCCAGATGTGTTTTTCCCTGAATGTCTGACCCAGTAGGTCATGCTATAGTGATTGATTAACCTAATTTTTTGTTCACATGAAAGTATCCTCAACCCAAATCAAGTTTGTGTTGCTCGGCATTGCTGCCTGGGCCATTATGGCCTTCACCATTGAAAAAACGCCACAACAAGTCAAAGGTTTGCCTCCAGTGGAGTTGACCACCACCCAGGAAGTAATCGACGCTGTAAGTGCATTTAAAGCAACATTGTCCTCTACTCAGATCAGTAGTTGCTTTTTGAGTTATTCTTTGACCGATGCCGCAAAATGGTCAAATTTCCCCATCGGGATTTACCGCAACAGGATTGGCATCACCCTCGGGTCATTGTCCACAGAGCAATTGGCGGCGGCAAAAAAGGTACTCAAAGTAGCATCTGGTACCGGGGTCGAAGGCTACAATGAGCTGGAAGGTTTGCTTGCTGCCGATTCCTACCTTGGTTCAAACGGCGGCGGCTCCGAGTACAGTGCTGGCAACTATTACATCGCCTTGTTGGGAACTCCAGGGCTGACGGGTAGTTGGGAGTTGTATTTTGGCGGCCACCACCTGGCCTTTGCCAATACCTACAAAAATGGTGCGCTGGCGGGTGGAACTCCTTCCTTTCGGGGAGCGGAACCCTTTGCCTCCTTTACCCAGAATGGTGCAACTTTTCAGCCTTTAATCGAAGAGAAAAATGCTTTTGCCGCGATTTACAGCAGTTTGTCCAGCACTCAACGTACGGCGGCTACGGCATCTGGTACCTTCAATGACATTGTATTGGGGCCCCAAAAAGACTGGCAATTTCCCACTGCCAAAATAGGCTTGCAGTGCAATAGCCTCAGTGCAGAGCAAAAAGCCCTGGTACTGGCCGGCATCAAAACTTATGTAGCCGACATCGATAGTGCCAATGCCGCCGCAATCATGGCCAAATACAGCAATGAAATCGACCAAACCTACATCGCCTTCAAGGGCACAGGAGACATGGTCACGCAAGGTGATTACATCCGCATTGATGGTCCTAGCGTGTGGATAGAGTACTCGGCACAAGGTGGGATTGTGATCCGCACTGCTACCCATCCACACTCGGTTTGGCGGGATCGCAATTACGACTATGGCGGCACGGGCAATACCACCAGCGTAAAAACGGTCAATGCGGCGGTATTTAAAATGGCTAATTTCCCCAATCCTACCGCAGATCAAACTACCCTCAAATTCAGCCTGCCGGAGGATATGATGCTTAAAATTGCCATCTACGACGTCAATGGCCGCATGGTAAAAGCAGTAGCAAAAGGTAAAATGCTGAAGGGCAACAACGCCATTGCCGTGGATTTAAGCAGCTTGACTCCCGGTATATACACTTACACCCTTGAAACAGAACATGGAGAAAGGGCGTCGCAACGCCTGGTGAAACAATAATTCTTGGACCTTAACATTAGGCATTTGCGCCGCGCAACCGCAGGGAAATCTTGCGGTTGCTTTTAAATGAGTGAAAGTGAGACCTAACATAAAAACCACCTTTCGGCTTCTTTTTTTCTGCACCTGCCTACTTTTTTCCTTTGCACTTGGTGCCCATCCTTCTCCAAACACCTTGGTTTTGTTGGACATTAAAACCCAGAACGTCCGTATGGAGCTACAGGTGCCCGTGAGTGAACTGCGGCTGGCCTTGTACCCAAGTAATCCTGAAAACGGTAATCTGTTGCTCAGCAGCTTTAAGGATTCACTCCTTTTGTATTTGCAATCGCATATCCAAGCAGTTAGTTTGGATGGGAAAAAATGGGCGCTTAAAGTCGGCGAAATCAGGTTAGCCAAAGTTGATCCTGAGGAACGAAACACCATTCAAGACTTGATCATAAAAATCTGGCTTAACCCTCCCCCCGGCGCCAATACCCGGCAATTTATTTTAAACTACGATGTCATCTTGCATCAAGTCGTAACCCACAGTGCACTGGTCTCCATTCGCCAAGATTGGGAAACGGGCATTGTAGCCGAGCACCCCACCGATATTGGCATCATTGCCCGCGATCCGCGCAGCAATGAAGTTTTCCCGCTGACCGTTAGCCTTGAAAACAAAGGCTTATGGGGTGGTTTTTGGAGCATGGTGGGCTTAGGTAAAAAACACATCGCCGAGGGTACCGATCACTTGTTGTTCCTCTTTACCTTGCTATTGGCCGCGCCTTTGCTACAGAAGGGCAAAAAATGGGGCGTGTTTGGCGGCACGCGGTATGCGCTATTACGTTTGTTGAGGATCGTTACGGCCTTTACCATAGGGCATTCGATCACCTTATTGGCGGGCTCGCTCGATTTTTTGCGTTTTCCCACTCAGCCCATTGAGGTATTGATTGCAGTTTCCATTCTGGTTTCGGCGTTGCATGCCATTCGTCCGTTATTTCCCAAGCGCGAAGTCCTTATTGCCGCGGGTTTTGGACTGATCCACGGGCTTGCTTTTGCCCATACTTTGGCTGATTTGGAGCTCAATGCCACGGCCATGACTTTGAGTATCTTAGGCTTCAACCTGGGGATTGAAATCCAACAACTTTTGCTGCTGGCCCTGATCGCTCCCGCTTTGATCGTACTGAGTAAACAAACGCGTTTGTTCAAGTACATCCGTTTGGGTGGAGCAGCCTTTAGTATGCTTGCTGCGCTAGGCTGGATTGTCGAGCGTTTTGTGGGGCACCCTAACCCTATCACCGAAAGCGTCGAGCACATTGGGGCATTTGGCGAATATGTGGTTTTGGGCTTAGGGCTTTTGGCTTTAGCGAGCTACTTTGCATCAACTTTCAATACAACTAAAACCACAAACCGACACCAATGGAAACTGCCAATTTGAAATATTTCGCTTTCGGTATCCTGTTCAGTCTAGCCAATTTAACCTTTGGACAAAAGCCCGTCAGCCTGGCTTTCAACGCCAAAAATTTCACCCTACAAGAGCTGACCCTGAACGGCAAAACCATCAAAGTAAGGGCTTACGAAAACATCATCTATGTGCAAAACCCCGTAGATACCGCTTATCAAAAGCTCAACATCTACGTTCCCGAAGCATACTACCAAGGGCAAAGCATCAACGGCTACACGGCTGCAACTGCACCGGTTTTTTTCCCAAACAATGTAGGTGGATACATGCCCGCCCAGCCCGCCAAGGCTAGAGGGAGCGCACCGAGCGGGGCAATGCCACCGCCTCCGGGTGGAAATCCAGGGCAGGCGCCTCCAGTACCTGCCAGGCCCGCTCGCCCCAATACCGTTTTGGAAGCCTTAGCGCATGGCTACGTGGTAGCTTCGGCTGGGGCGCGAGGACGTAGTTTGAAGGATGGCAGTGGAAAATTCACAGGGAAAGCTCCAGCTGGAATCGTCGACTTAAAAGCTGCCGTGCGTTACCTCAAGTTCAACGATAAAAAAATACCTGGCGATGCCCAAAAAATCATCTCCAATGGTACCAGCGCAGGCGGGGCTATGTCGACCCTGCTGGGCGCAACGGGCAATCATCCAGATTACGAACCCTACCTCAAAGCCCTCGGCGCAGCAAAGACTACGGATCATATTTTTGCCGTTTCAGCCTACTGCCCCATCATCAATTTGGACAACTCGGATGCAGCCTACGAATGGCAGTTTGAAGGCATCCACACCTACAAAAGAGGTGGGCCAATGCAAAGCAATCCCCCCGCTGCTTCCTCGCTGAGCGCTGATCAAATTGCGGTTTCTCAACAATTGAAAGTTTTGTTTCCAGCTTATGTCAATGCTTTGAAATTGAAGGACAAGATTGGCGCAATGCTTTCCCTGGACAAGGACGGGAATGGCAATTTTAAAGAATTGATAAAATCCCATTTGATCGCATCGGCTCAAAAGGAATTGAACAAGGGTTCCGACTTGTCTTCCTTTGCGTTTTTGAGCATCAGCAATGGCAAAGTCAATGGCCTGGATTACAATGCCTACATCAAATACATTGAACGGATGAAAACTCCTCCAGCATTTGATGCCCTGGACATGACTTCGCCTGAGAATAACCTGTTTGGGACTGCAACGGTACCGAACCTGCATTTTACCACCTTTGCCCAGAACCAGAGCAAAGCAGCAACTCCCCTAGCGGATCAACTCCTGGTAAAAATGATGAACCCCATGCACTACATCGGTGCGCCCCAAAGCGCTACGTCAAAACATTGGCGCGTTCGGCACGGGGCCAAAGACAAGGATACCAGTTTTGCCATTCCGGTGATGCTGGCAACGCTGCTTGAAAATAAAGGTTATTCCGTGAGCCTGGAATTGCCCTGGGAAAAGCCGCACAGTGGGGATTACGATTTGAATGAATTGTTTGCCTGGATTGATGGAATTTGTAAAAAGTAAGGCAATTAACATGAACAAATCAAAGCTGATGCAAAAAGAGAACCAAAGCTGGTCCAGACGCAAATTCGTTGCAGACCTCGGCAAAACTGGCGCGTTTCTGATGGTCCATCCTTTGTTCTCCTGGGCAAATGAAAACGGAATAGCCCCCCGTGTTGCCAAAATTGTCGCCAAAACCTTTGGCATCGACAGCCACAACCACGTTGATGTGCCCTTGGTAACAGCAGAATTGCCCGGCCCAAATGTTGACCTTGCCACTGACCTGAAAAAGTCTGGCTTAGGCGCTATCGTGATGACCTTTGCGGTGGATTACCAAAAGCTGACCTACGAAGGCCAGGCTTATGAGCGCTTCATCAACGGCCTGGACGCGATGGATGTGATCCTGAAAAACAACCAGATCCAGCGGGCTTTGACGATAAAAGACCTGCAAAAAGCCCACAAACAAAAGCAGCCCATCGTCATCCAATCCGTAGAAGGTGGGCATTTTTTGGAAGGTAAAATCGAGCGTCTGCAAATTGCCTATGATCGTGGCCTGCGCCACCTTGGCTTGCTGCACGACAACGATGCCTCGGTGCCTTTGGGCGATATTTATACCAATCCTCCACGTTGGGGCGGCTTGACGGAATTTGGTTCAGCAGTGATCAAAACATGCAATCGCCTCGGTATCCTGATTGACCTTACCCATTGCAGCAACGACACCATCAATGCCGCCTTAAAAGTGAGCACCCAGCCGATAATGGTTTCACATACCAGCCTGGATACCCAATTGGGGCAAAATGCCAACATGGCAAAAATGATGAAACCCCGCTTGATCAGCAAAGAACAGGCTAAAATTGTAGCCGATGCCGGGGGCGTGATCGGGGTTTGGAAACATTTGACGGATACACCTTGGGAATATGCTGAAAACATCCGGGCGATGGTAGACGTGGTTGGCGTTGAGCATGTTTGTATTGGCACTGATACAAAATTGACCCCGGCTTACCGTGGCCCACGCAAGCCAGAAGACCAAGCCCAAAACCCTGCGCCAACTGAACGCATTGGCGAAAGGAGTAACCTGGTCTGGAAGGACCAAAAAGAAGGGTTTTATTTTACGGTGGTGGACGCCATGCTGAAAGTTGGGTTTAATGAAAATGAAATCGCCAAAATAGGTGGGGGTAATTTTTTGCGGGTGTTTAAGGCGGCGACGGGGAAGTAATTTTTGATCAAGGACCTTTATCGGAAGATAAAGTTTGAGTAAGACCTTACTCCGTATAATTCAAATCCTTATCAAAGGTCTCCTCCAAATTTCCCAAGCCCCAGAACGCCACCACAATTGCAATCACCCCACCCACCATGGCGGCATTGGCAGCTCCAATACTCGGGCTCAGCATTCCAAATAAGGTGGCCTGCGGAATCACCGTAGCCCGAATCAAATTCAAGGCCGAAGTGGTCACCGTAGCCCGAATGTTCGTTCCAAACTGTTCGGCAGCCAGGGTGAGTAGCACAATCGTATAACCCGCACTAAAGCCGACAAAGAGAAAGATGCTGTAATACAAAGTCAAAGAATAACGGCCAAATAGGAAAAATGCGACCATTCCCAATCCGTACATGGTGAGGTAAGCCCGGATGGCCTTTTTGCGGCTCTTTAAATACTGGCTGACAAAACCACCAGTTAAATCCCCAAAGGTAAAACCGATAAAAAAGAAGGTGAACACCACCGATACCGAAGGCAATGGGTCCATCCCCCAGGCTTTGCCTATCTCCGGAGTAAAGGTCATCACTACCCCATTCATAAACCAGCAGGGGAAGCCCATGATACAAATGCTGATGTATTTGCGGATGTAGTCGCGGTTTTTGAACAACAAGCGCAAGTCGCCCTTGAGCGTCGTTTTTTCTTTCATCTGGTTAAACAGGCCCGATTCAAGCACACCCAAACGCAGGATCAGCAGTACAAAGCCCATTGCGCCACCCAATTGGTAGGTGAATTGCCAGGAGTACCTGCCGCCCACATAAGCCCCCACAATCGCTCCCAACATACCACAACCTGCAATGATGGCCGGGCCAATGCCCCGGTATTTCTGCGGCATTTGTTCTG
>JAAFHQ010000369.1 GCA_013298445.1 Chitinophagales bacterium
TGATGCCCGCAGCGCCCATGTCTTGCATGCCCACTACTGCACCAGTTTTGATCACTTCCAAGGATGCCTCCAACAGGAGTTTTTCCTGGAAAGGGTCACCTACCTGTACTGCTGGCAAGTCGTCCGCAGAATCTTCCGTAAGATCCGCAGATGCAAAAGTTGCGCCGTGAATCCCGTCTTTTCCGGTTGCAGAACCAACGATAAACACTGGATTACCCACACCTTCGGCGATGGCTGAAATGGTCTGGCCCACTCGGACGATGCCCGCCGACATGGCGTTCACCAGGATGTTCTGGTTGTAGCAGTCGTTGAAGTACACCTCGCCGCCAACGGTAGGCACCCCAAAGGAGTTACCATAGTCGCCAATACCTTTTACTACCCCTTTGATCAGGTGCTGGGTATGGGCATTGTCGAGGTTGCCAAAACGCAGGGAATTGAGCGCGGCAATTGGCCGGGCACCCATAGTGAAAATATCGCGGTGGATACCTCCCACGCCAGTTGCAGCCCCTTGATAAGGCTCAATGGCAGAAGGGTGGTTGTGAGATTCGATTTTGAAGGCACAGGCCAGGCCGTCTCCAATGTCGACGAGGCCCGCATTTTCTTCACCAGCACCTACCAGCAAGCGTTTGCCATCGCGGGGTAAGGTCTTGAGCCAGTGGATAGAATGCTTGTAAGAACAGTGTTCAGACCACATAACGGAGAATATACTCAACTCCGTAAAATTGGGCGTACGCCCCATAACTTTGACAATCCGGTCAAACTCTTCCTCGGTGAGTCCCAGATTTTGGGCCACCTGGGCATTGATTTCCGGTTCGGATACGTGCTGCATCAGCAATTGGGTTTAAAAGCGCAAAGATATAAACCCGGTACTCAAATAGCCATAAGCTTGTTGAAATTTTTCGGCTTAATGTAAGATTGGGGGATCAAACCTGCAATTCTGCAACAATTGGCCAAACTTGGCGGAATCACCCCGCTATTTTGGCGAATTTTTCCATTATTTTGTTTTAAAAATAAGCTTATATTTGTTTTTGTATTGAATAAATTGATAATTGTTTTAAAATCCTTGTTGCATGAAAGCACTTAAAAAAATCCTATTGGGCATTGTTGCCTTGGTTGCACTGGTTCTGATCATTGCGCTTTTTGTCAAAAAAGATTTTGCGGTGGAGCGCTCCATCACCATCAACAAACCCAATCAAGAGGTTTTTGACTATGTGAAAATGCTCAAAAACCAGAAAAGCTGGAGCAGCTTTAGCCAGGCTGACCCCGAAATGAAAGAATGGCACAAAGGTACGGATGGCACTGTTGGGGCAGTTTATGGCTGGGAAAGTAAAATGATGGGCAATGGTGAACAGGTGATCACCAAAATTGCCGAGGGAGAGCGGGTGGATATTGAGATGCATTTCAAAGGCATGATGGCCTCTACTTCACCAGCTTACCTTGCTACTAAGGTACTCAGCGATTCTACTACGCAGGTGACCTGGGCCATGAGTGGTAAAATGAGCTATCCCATGAATTTTATGGGACTATTCATGAGCATGGATGATATGATCGGTACTGAGTACCAGAAGTCTCTGGAACAGTTGAAAGGTATACTCGAAAAGTAAACCCTTCTAAAGTGCCTCTTCGGTGCCTTAGGATTCTTAGGTGGTGAAAATAATGCTCGGTTACGCAGAGCTCTTTTCTTTTTCACCACCTAAGAATCCTAAGGCACGAAAGGACCACCTAAGAGGTGATTTATTTAGTCAATTGAATCGGTTTAGCCATACTCTGCGCTTTCAAGGCCAGCTCCGTAGCCAACAAACAATGCGCCTGTGGCATCGCTGTTTCCGTCCGATTCAGCACATCATCGACCAATAAAGTCCCAAAAGGCAGCGGCTCTTTATTACAATCGATGTATTGAGTTTCTTTTTGATTCACCAGATAAAGGTGGTTACCATTGTCGTGGCTGGCGATGTCGATGTTTTTACGGATTTCGATGTAGCCCTCGGTGCCTAGGATGGTCAAACGCCCGTCGCCCCAGGTCTTCAAGCCGTCAGGTGTGAACCAATCCACCCGAATATAGCCCGTACCCTTATTGCCCTTGATCATTACATCCCCGAAGTCTTCAAACTGGGGATATTGGGGGTGATTGACATTGCCTACCTGGGATGCGACAATTTCTGCCTGAGTTGAACCCGTGAAAAAAAGAAACTGATCAAATTGGTGCGAAGCAATATCGGTGATGATTCCTCCATAATTTTTGACATCAAAAAACCAGGGCGGGCGGGTCGATACATTCATACGGTGGGGCCCCATTCCGATGGTTTGAATCACTTTGCCAATGGCACCTGCTTTGACCAATTCACCTGCTTTCACCGTGGCTCGGTTTTCATGCCGTTCGCTGTACATGATGGAGTAGATGCGTTTGGTGGCCTGTTGTACGGCGCGTACTTTTTTCAATTGGGCCAGACTGGTGACGCCCGGTTTGTCCACCAAATAATCCTTGCCGTGTTGCATTACTTCGATGCCCAGGGGCGCTCGTTCGATAGGGATGCCCGCGCTCATGATGAGTTGGATGGAGTTGTCTTCCAGGATCTCCCGTTTGTCCTTGGCCTGTTTGGCATTGGGGTATCTTTTGGCAAAAGCGGCGGACAGGTCTGCTTCCTTGGCGTAAAAAGCCACCAATTGGCCACCGCCTCGGGTCACTGCGTCTACCATACCGTTGATGTGGCCGTGGTTGAGGCCAATGACGGAGAATTTGATGCGGGGCTCGGCAATGGGCTTAGCGAAGCTGGTTTGGGGCAGGGAAGAGAGGATGGCCATGCCCGTAGCGGTGGTGGCGGTTTCTTTGAGAAAGCGGCGGCGGTTGAAAAGGGTGGTTTTCATTGGTTGATGTTTATAGTTTCAAAGGTGCGTTTTATCTGAAGTAAAAATAGGAAAAAAACAAGCGCTCAGCCATTCCCAAAAATCCCCCCTTGCCAATCTCCACACAATTTCCTAACTTTCCCCAATTGTCCCACTAACCGATTCGCAAATGCGTCCCCAAATTCTGTTTTTACTCTGCCTGCCCCTGTGGCTGTGCGGACAAACCGCGCCTATTGGCTATTATCCCTTTGAAGGCACTGCACAGGATAAAAGCAGCCTGCGCAATGATGCCCAGATTTTTGGCAATCCCCGCTGTGTGCCGGGGATCAAAGGTTCGGCCTATCAACTGGATGGCAACGACTACTTTGAATTGCCCAATGTATCGGAGATCAACAACCTCACGTCCGAGTTCACTTTTGCCTGTTGGGTTTTTCCTACGGCTACCAGCGGCAATACGGTTTCGATCATTACCAAATCCAATTCCAATTCTTTGAACACCCCTTTTAACCTGGCTTATCAGGGCGGCAGTTTGATTCCCTATGTGCGTTACACCCAACCCGGGCTATTCGCCAATCCGACCCAGGTTTTTGTGAACCAGGCTCCTTTTGCGGTCAAACTCAATGAATGGAATTTTGTGGTTTGGCGCTTCAATCGGGGCAAACTGGATATCTTTTTGAACGGTAACTTGGTGGCCAGTGTTACCTTGCCTTTTACGGCAGTACGCCAAAATAATGCTCCATTGGTAGTCGGCCACGATGAACCCGGCGCCGAAGAATTTTTTATCGGAATCATCGACGAGCTCTACATTTACAACAAAGCCGTATCTGATCAGGAATTGCTGGATCTGTACAACTCCTATACTTTGCCAGAAAAAATAGCCAAACCCGTCAGCATTTGTGATGGAGAGGTATACCACAAACGCAGCGTTGCCGGTTTTTATGCCGATACGATCCGCACAGCCCGAGGTTGTGATAGTGTGAGTTACTTTCAACTGACGGTAAATCCCAGCCCTCGTTATACTGTTGATACTGCCATTTGTAATGGTCAAAGCGCCTTTGGCTATACCTATACAAATACCTATTTTGACACCTTCCAAACCCGTTTGGGTTGTGATAGCATCCGCACGTTGAACCTGCGAATTATACCTCATACTGCTTCAAACATCCTCCGGGGGATTTGTGCAGGACAATCATTTGAAGGCTACACCAAAGCGGGTACCTATATAGACCTGTTAAAAAACGCGGCAGGTTGTGACAGTGTTCGTACCATTCAATTGTTGGTTTTTAACCCCGATACCACTACCATTGAACGTAGTATTTGTGCGGGGGAATCCTTTTTAGGGTATGCTGCTACAGGTGTTTACCAGGATACTTTCAGGAATTTCAGAGGTTGTGACAGTTTGCGCATTGTTCGACTGACGGTACTCAGGCCTGATACTACCCAGGAAGTTGCACAGATTTGTTCTGGTCAAAGTTTGGCGGGTCACAGTAGTTCTGGGACTTACACCAGTCGTTTTCAGGGTAGTGATGGTTGTGATAGTGTGCACATTTTGCGCCTTACGGTTTTGCCACCGCTTAGTTCTGCAGCGTCCTCAACTATTTGTTCGGGACAATCCATCGAAGGCTATGCGCGGAGCGGGACTTATCGAGATACTTTTCAAACCAGGACAGGTTGTGATAGCATCCGAACCTTGACGCTTACGGTGTCGCCACCATTGAGCGTCCAGCGTTTAGAAAGCATCTGTGCTGGTGAAACTTTCCAACGTTACACCCGCAGCGGGATTTATCGGGACACTTTTAAAACAGCCAAGGGCTGTGACAGCATCCGTATCCTCCAATTGGCGGTATTGCCCCCGGTTAGCCGCAATGTCAATGCCAGTATTTGTCCGGGAGAAAAAGTGGAAGGTTATGACCAGCCAGGTACCTATGTGGATACCCTAGTATCGAGAATTGGCTGTGATAGTGTGCGCACTTTGATATTGAGTGCCACTGATGCCAAAAGATTCAGTTTGGACAAACGGATTTGTGCAGGTGAATCTTTCCTGGGGTACAATGCTACTGGAACCTACGTTGATACCCTTCGTGCGCGCGGTGCGGGTTGTGACAGCATCCGCACCTTGAGGCTTACTGTGAATGCCATTGCCGAGAACACTCGTGAAGTGAGCATTTGCGCGGGTGGGAGTTTTGAAGGATTCAACCAATCAGGGACCTATACCAAAACCATCCAACGCCCTGGTTTATGTGATAGCATCTACACGCTTAAACTCAATGTTGGTGCCGTTTTTGTGCCCAACGCTTTTTCCCCTAATGGCGATCGCATCAACGATTCTTTTAAAATCATGGCAGCAGTAGGTAGTGAATTAAAGGTACTCCGCTTTTTTGTTCGCGACCGCTATGGCAGCCTGGTTTTCCAAGGCACGGATCTGAGCAGTGAATGGGATGGCACCATCCGCGGTGAAAAAGCAAATCTTGGTGTGTACTATTACGCCATTGAACTGGAATGTGGCGGAAAAAGGTCGGTTTTGAATGGGGGAGTGCATTTGATGCGGTAAGAGATAAGTGATGAATGATAAGTGATGAATGATAAGTGAATTCATCACTCAACACTCATCATTCATCATTATGCACTCACCTTTTCGTATACCATTCCACTCCTCCCGGATCAGGCACTGCCAATTGTCGTTTGTGCTGGTATAGCAATTCCAAGGCCAACTTGGCCGCTGCCTCTGCTTCATCCCTTTGCTGAGCGATAATACCCTCCGGTGAGTAATGGTTTTTGACAAACCCAGTATCAAATTTACCACTGATAAAAGCCTCGTGCTGGCAGACAAAACGCCCAAAGGGTAGGGTAGTGGCTACTCCTTCAATCTGATACAAACTAATGGCCTCCAACATGCGCTGAATGGCTGCATCGCGATTGATCCCCCACACCACCAGTTTGGCCAGCAAGGGATCGTAATAAATGGGCACTTCTAATCCTTCCTCTATTCCATCGTCGACCCTGATGTGTTCGCCTACAGGACGGCGGTAACGATGCAAAGTACCTACACTGGGCAGGAAGTTATTGAGGGGATCTTCGGCACAAACCCGCAGCTCGATGGCGTGACCATGAATGCTCAAGTCATCCTGGTTAAAAGCGAGCACTTCGCCCCGGGCAATTCGAATTTGTTGTTCGACCAGGTCTAAACCGGTGATGTATTCGGTCACCGGGTGTTCCACCTGCAGCCGGGTGTTCATTTCGAGGAAGTAAAAATTCAGGCCAGCATCGACCAAAAACTCAACAGTTCCGGCTCCGAGGTACTGACAAGAGCGGGCCACATTTACAGCAGCTTCCCCCATCGCCTTACGGATT
>JAAFHQ010000371.1 GCA_013298445.1 Chitinophagales bacterium
GTACCGATAAGGAGCAGCGCCACCTTTCATTTCAGCAATTGCCCCGCCATCAGCAGCCCCAAAACAACTGATGTTGTAACGGCCAAAGTTGGTGGTGGCACGTGCCGTAGCGATGGGTTCACTGATCGTAATGGTGGCGGAACTATTGGGGTTGGCCTCGCAAGAACCTGTGCTTGTTTTTACCGACAGCAAAGTGAAGGTTGATGTCCTGGATAAAATGACCGGCAGAACCGTCCCATTTCGCACATTGTTAAAGGGAATGGTATCCTTTCCATTGGTAATGATCAGGTTAAAAAGGCTGCCTCCACTCAATTGAAAGCGCAAATTGCCCGCTCCTCCGCCGCAAATGGTTGTATCGCCACTCAGCGTGCCATTTGGTCGGGGGGAAAAACGCAAATCTACCGAGATGATGCTGTCGCAACCCGCAGTAGTGGATAAAAATTCCAAACCCCGGGGTCGGTTTTCATCATACACTTGCCCATTGACAATGAGTTGTTCTCCCTGGCAGAGGTTACGCTGAAGGATGGTCGTATCACTTTCCTGGCTCACAATAGTAACCATCTCATCGATGAGCGCCGGGCAACCATTGCCATCAATTATGGAGGAAAAAAGGATGTTTGCTGTACCTGTACGTGAGGGGCAAAACACCAGCGAGTCCTGGTTGGCATTGGCAACCAGACCATCCGGTTGAATGTTTCCCCCTTCTTTGACAATAAAGCCTAAAATAAATGGTGCTTTCCCTTGAAAAGAAAGCGGCAGACGGGTACAGGTTCTGCCACATAAGGTATCTCCTGCTGGCACCACCAGGCTAGGTGGGTTGGCCAGTTGCAGCACTACAGGTATGGCCCGGCTGCGGCATACCCCGTCGGTAGTAATCGCATAAATGGTTGTAGCACCAGAGTTAAATTGATCGGGGTCTGTGATGGTATCGCGCAAGTTTTGATCGCGGTACCACTGCACAATCAGTCCGGTATTGCCCCGAATCTGGCCATCCAGGGCAGTCAGGGCGAAGGTCGCTTGGGCATTGCCATTGGTGCAAGCCACTACTGGATCAACAACGGGTTGAATGCTTACTCCTGGCGTAACCGTAACTGTAGTAGGTCGCCCAAAATTGGAGTAAATTGGACAAGCATTGGCATCAGTAACCGAGACGATAAAAAAGGTGGAGGTCTCCCCTACCCGCATGGAGATTGAATCATTGTTTTGAGCTTGTGTTACTTGAAACGTATCCAAACCATCGCTGTATTCAAGGATAAAAGGTCCCCCCGTGGTTGGCAGGGTCAAACGCAGCACTTCATCAATGGTATCACAACCCTGGCAAGTGGTACATTTTAATTCAATGCCGCTATTGGCGATGGTAAAACGCGAGGGAATTGGGGGTAAATTGGTGCAGGAACTCGCCGTCTGCCAGTTGGCAGGATTGGAAATGCGAGAAATCCATTCCAATTGGGTAGCAGCAGTATTGGGTCCATTGTAGGCAATGAAGTCGGTCGCACTGCCGGTAGGGGCCATATTGAAGCAGTTGGCCACATCCGGGTGTAGTTTGGATTCCTGTGGTGAATCGTCATTGAACCATTGCGCTTTGGTGTTGAATCCAAACAAAATCCGACCACCTGTATACGTTGCATCGTGCTCAAAATTACCCGCAGTCCCGGTTCCCTGGTTCCATATCCCCCCTTGCATAAAGTAAGATTGGTCACCGCCAGAATTGAGATTGACCGCGTTGGTACTCCCCTGAGCACTAAAATTCCAGGTATCATCCGGTAGAATTGCCCGATAAGTTATACTGCCAACTGGAGGAAATTCAAAAGTGATTACCGTTCCTGCCGGGATGGTATTCCCGCTGCGGGTCGCTCGAACAAATCCTTCTGAATTGCCCCAGCGACCAGGGTTCACGCGCTCCCAACCATTGTCGGTAATGTCAATACTGGTACCAGCAGTGATGTCCTTGAAACAAATAAAACTGATGCGGTCGACGGCCGTTCCGCTACAAGCTGAATTGTTGGCATTAACCTGGATAATAGCCAGGTCGCCAGGCTCCAGGCGAGTTTGGGCTTTAATCCAAAATACTTGTATACAAAATAGTGCAGTGACTAGGAGTGGCCGTACGGCTAATGGTTTCATGGAACAAAATAGTTTATAGGATTTGGGAGACTGGAAGTTTTAGAAATGCTATGTTAGCATGTCTTAGGCTCCCTTTCCAACGTTGAACTCGACTTTCAAAGTGTTAAGCTTCGATTAAGTTTATTTTCAGTTTTTTTTTTCCTAAAAAGACTTATCTTTGCGGACACTTTTGACAAAAGTTCTTTAACAATGAACGGGCTCATACCTTTTTCCTTACCAATCAAGGGTTTGCGTAATGGGGTACACGAGTTCCAGTATGAGCTAGGGGCTGAGTTTTTTGCCGAGTTCCCGGAGTCGCCGGTGCAAGATGGAAAACTTTCTTTAAAAGTTATACTGGATAAACAGCCAACACTCTTTGTGCTCGATTTTGACTTCGCAGGAACCGTCCGTACGGATTGTGACCGCTGCCTGGCCGAAATTGATCTTCCAATTGCCGATCACCAACAATTGATCGTCAAACTCAGTGAAGAAAACGAAGTGGAAGATGATGAAGTGGTTTATATCCACCCTGAATCTTCGGAGTTGAACGTTGGAACGTTTGCTTATGAATTCATCATTCTGGCAATCCCCATGACCCGAAAGTACGATTGTGGAGCGGATAACTATCGGCAATGCAACCGGGACATGCTCGACTTGTTGAGCAAAAACCTGTTGGAGAGTACCGATGCCCAGGACAATCCAGAAATCGGAGAAAATCCGATTTGGAACGCCCTCAAAGATTTGAATATTAATAACACTAACGAACGGGATTGATTCCCGATAAATTTTGGAACGATGGCACATCCCAAGAGTAGAGGATCGAAGCAGAGAAAGCATAAGCGTAGAACGCACTTTAAAACGGTTGCGCCAACCGTAGCTACTTGTAAAACCACTGGTGAGAAGCACCTGATGCACCGCGCCTATTTCGACGCGGAAGGTAACATGTTCTACCGCGGCAAGATGTTTATCCAGTCAAAAGAACAAGAACAGGAAGAAGAGCAGCAATAAGTCGCTCAACAACCTGACGCGTCCATAGAGACCATAAGAAAATAGCTCCCATCAGTTGATTTGATGTGGGGCTTTTCTTGTATATCCACGGATAAATACCATGGATAAATCCGTGGGTATGTTCCATACATGCCTCTTCCCACGGCTAAAGCCATGGGCTGTTTCGTGTGTGCGCTCCCACGGCTAAAGCCATGGGTTGCGTACGACAATGCACGCTATCCCCGCCACCCCACGGATTCATCCGTGGGAGGCCATCATTCAACCCAACCCATGGCTTTAGCCGTGGGCCTCACGGATCAGCCCGTGTGAACACCAACGCCATGAAAAAAATCATCAAAACCACCAAGGCTCCCGATCCGGTTGGCCCCTACAGCCAGGCCATCATCCACAATGATACCCTGTACGCCTCCGGCCAAATCGCCCTGGATCCAGCTACGGGTGTCCTCATCACCGATAGCATCGAGGCAGAAACAACCAGGGTAATGCTGAACATTCAGGCCATTCTGGAAGAAGCCGGACTTTCGTTCAAAGACATCGTCAAAGCATCGGTTTTTGTCACCGACATCAATAATTTTGCCCGCATCAATGCGGTGTATGCGACCTATTTTGATGAAGCTACTGCCCCAGCTCGGGAGTTGGTGCAGGTAAGCGCACTACCTAGAGGTGGCAATGTAGAAATTTCCGTTATTGCTGCCTTTGACTAGGGAACTGAAAAGTACCTTCATCTCGTTTCTGTCCCTAAGCTTTATACTTCTGCATCATGAGTGATAAAAAACGTGTACTCTCCTGCATCCAGCCTACGGGTGACATGCATTTTGGCAACTATTTTGGGGCCGTAAAAAACTGGGTTGATCTCCAGGAAACCTACGAATGTGTGTATGGCGTAGTGGACTACCACGCCATGACCATGCCCTACAACCCCATCAAACTGCGGGAAAACACCTGGGAATTGATCTTCAACCTCATGGCAGTAGGTATTGCTCCCAATAATCTGTTCATTCAGTCCCTGGTTCCTGAACATACCGAGTTGTGCTGGATTTTCAACTGTTTTGCCTCTTATGGGCAATTGTCCAGGATGACCCAGTTTAAGGACAAAAGTGCAACATCTTCAGAGGGTGAAGACGGCTTTATTTCTGCTGGTCTGTTGGATTATCCGGTCCTTCAAGCTGCGGATATTTGCATTTATCGTGCGGATTATGTTCCGGTGGGCAAAGACCAGGAACAACACCTAGAATTGGCCCGCAACATCGTCCAACGGTTCAACAACCAGGTGGGTAAAGAATACCTGATCATGCCGGAGCCCTTGTTCACTGAGTTTACCAAAATCACTTCTACCGCCGATCCCAACCGCAAAATGAGCAAAAGTGCTGGTGAAAAGCACTACATCAGTTTGTTTGCCGACAGTGATAAAATCCGCAAGCAGGTGCGCTCTGCGGTAACGGATACGGGTGAAAACACCGGGGGCGAAATGAGTCCTGGAGTGAAAAACCTGTTTGAGCTGCTCAAAGCCTGTGGCAAAATGGAGAGCTTCGATACACTCAAAGCTGACTACGATGCGGGTGTTTTGAAGTACGCCCCACTCAAAGAAGCCGTTGCCGAAGCATTGGTAGAAGTTTCCGAAACAGCTCGCAACAAACGCGCCGAACTCAATACCCGCAAAAAGGAGGTTAAAGAAGAAATCAAAGCTTCTTCCGAGCAAATCCGTCGTCGGGCTCAACAAACCCTGCGGGAAGTGAAGGAACTATCAGGTTTGATGAACGTCAAATATTAAAGCATATGAAAATCATCTGCATCGGACGAAACTACGCCGAACACGCCAAAGAACTCAACAACGCGGTACCTGAAGATCCAGTGGTCTTCATGAAGCCTCCTTCAGCACTGTTGGTGGGCGATAAACCTTTTTATTATCCCGAGTTCACCCAGGACTTGCATTACGAAGGGGAAATTGTACTCAAAGTATGCAAAAATGGCCGCCACGTGCAGCCCGAATTTGCCCACGAGTACTACAATGAAATTGCTTTCGGCATCGACTTCACTGCCCGGGACATCCAGTCCAAATGTAAGGCCAAAGGTTTACCCTGGGAGATTGCCAAGGGTTTTGATGGCTCCGCCGTGTTGAGCGACTTTGTACCAATGGATCAAATCGCTGACCCTAAATCCATCCATTTTGAATTGAAGAAAAATGGGGAAACCGCTCAAAAAGGCGACACCGCCGATGTGATTTTTTCATTTGAAGACATCATTGTGTACGTGTCCAAATTTTTCAAATTGCAGATGGGGGACATTATTTATACGGGTACTCCTGCTGGCGTTGGGCCAGTGAAAATTGGGGATACTTTAGAAGGGTTTATCGAGTTGACAAGTGGGAATAAGCAGTTTTTAACTTGTGAGATAAAGTAGAAGGGGCAACGCTGTACAATCATGAAAGATGGCGGGTGCAATCAGTTACCCGCCCTATGCTCGTTTGGTTTAAAACATGTTGGCTCCATTTATTTACGGGAGGCTCAAAAAAGAGGCGAATCAATCGGCCAAAGACAAGACTTCATAACGCCACAAACATGAGTCCAAAACAACCACCCGTACTACTTTTTTTGCTTGTTTTATTAACTTCATTCAACACCTCCTCCAAGCATTTTGCAAAGGAAACCAGGCCCAATATCGTCCTGATTATGGTAGACGACATGGGCTGGAGCGATATTGGTCCATACGGAGGGGAAATTCCTACGCCCAATCTCGATCGATTGGCAAAAAATGGAGTGCGATTCAAACAATTTTACAATACAGGTCGGTGTTGTCCTACCCGCGCAAGTTTACTTACCGGCCTTTACCCCCACCAAACAGGTATTGGCCATATGGCCGAAGACCCTGAAAATCCTAATCAGCATCAATGGGGCACCTATGGTTATCAAGGTTTTCTCAACCGCAATTGTGTCACCCTGGCAGAAGTGTTAAAAACCCAGGATTACCATACTTACATGGTGGGCAAGTGGCATGTAGGTATGCATGGTGCAGAAAAAAGGCCTCTGCAGCGAGGCTTCGATCGGTATTACGGCCATTTGGCT
>JAAFHQ010000372.1 GCA_013298445.1 Chitinophagales bacterium
ACACGCCTTTGGTTTTGAAATGATCGGCTACGCCGGGCCAGAAACCGGGGTGAAGGATCGTGCCTCTTATGTGTTGCAGCAAGGTAAAATCCGTCTGGTGCTCACCACTTCTTTGGTTCCCTCTTCTGAAATTTCGGAACACGTACGCCGGCACGGCGATGGGGTCAAGGTGATGGCCTTGTGGGTGGAAGATGCCCGCCTCGCGTATGCAGAAACTCTGCGTCGGGGAGCAGAATCCGCTGCCGAACCCAAAGTTTTGCGGGATGAAAATGGAGAAGTTGTCGTTGCTTCCATCAAAACCTACGGCGACACCATTCACACCTTTGTAGAACGCAAAAACTACCGGGGTGTATTTTTGCCCGGCTTTGTAGCCCGCAAAAGTGCAGCCTTCCGTGGCAGCGTAGGCTTGCAGTACGTGGATCACTGCGTAGGCAATGTGGAGTTGGGGCAAATGAACCAGTGGGTGAATTTTTACGAAGAAGTGATGGGTTTCAAACTCTTGCTCACCTTCGACGACAAAGACATCTCCACTGAATACTCTGCCTTGATGTCTAAAGTGGTGTCCAATGGTAACGGCTACATCAAATTCCCCATCAACGAACCAGCTGCTGGCCGCAAAAAATCGCAGGTGGATGAATACCTTGACTTTTACGGTGGAGCCGGCGTCCAACACATCGCCGTTGCCACCAACGACATCATCCAAACAGTAGGCGAATTACGCAGCCGAGGGGTGGAATTCCTGGAAGTACCCGCCAGTTATTACGAAGACCTGCTGGAACGGGTAGGCAAAATCGACGAAGACTTGCAACCCCTGAAAAACCTGAACATTCTGGTGGATCGCGATGAAGAAGGTTACCTCCTGCAAATCTTCACCAAACCTGTAGAAGATCGACCAACTTTGTTTTTTGAGATCATCCAGCGCAAGGGAGCGGTTTCTTTTGGCAAAGGGAATTTTAAGGCGCTTTTTGAGGCCATTGAGCGGGAACAGGCGCGGAGGGGGAACCTTTAGTTTTAGTTGAGGAGTTGAGATGTTGAGGCTGCCGCGAGCGACTCGGACAAGATCGCGTCAAATCCGCTTGCGGTAGCCTCAACCTCTCTCAACCATCTCAACCATCTCAACCTCCCTCAACTATTTTTCCACCAAATCTTGTTTATGTAAAACTAAATCCATATTTTTGTTTTGCCTTTTAATTTAGAACTATTCATTACATCTTACCTTTCGTTTTGTGTACAAACCATATCTTTGGTTTGGCACTTGCGTATTGTTTAGTTTATCCACACAAAACGAAAATTCAATGGATCTGCAGCGCAATCCACAACTAGAACTGGCCTTTGATTATGTGCGCAATACCCGCAAAAATGTCTTCCTGACCGGTAAAGCTGGTACAGGGAAAACGACCTTTTTACGGCAACTCCGCCTGGAATCGGTCAAACGGATGGTCGTGGTGGCTTCCACCGGAGTAGCCGCCATCAATGCGGGAGGGATGACCATTCACTCCTTTTTTCAACTGCCTTTTGGGCCTTATTTGCCGGGGCAAATAGAAGACCCCTCGCGTACGCGGCGCTTCAACCGTGAAAAAATCAGTTTGATCAAAAGCCTCGATCTCCTGGTCATCGACGAGATCAGTATGGTGCGCGCTGATGTTTTGGATGGTATAGATGAGGTGTTGCGACGCCACCGGGATCGCTCACGGCCCTTTGGTGGGGTACAATTGTTGATGATTGGCGATTTACACCAGTTGCCACCCGTGGTCAAAGATGAAGAATGGAACCTGCTGAGAGAACATTACAAAACCGCTTACTTCTTTGGCAGTCAGGCCCTACAACAAACCGATACGGTACAGATCGAACTCAAACACATCTACCGCCAGTCGGACGAGCATTTCATCGCACTGCTGAACAAGGTGCGCGACAACAAAATTGACCAGGACGTACTCGCCCAACTGAATAGCCGCTACATCGCCAATTTTCAACCCAAAGAAGAAGACGCTTACATTACCCTCACTTCACACAATCAGGCTGCCCGCGACATCAATGCTACCAAGCTGGATTTGATTCCCGGTAAATCCATACAATACAAGGCAATCGTTACTGGCGATTTTCCCAATTTTTCCTATCCTACCGATGAGCTACTGGACATCAAAATGGACGCTCAGGTGATGTTTGTCAAAAATGACATTTCCCAGGAAAAACGTTATTACAACGGCAAAATCGGGAAGGTGACCCGCATAGTAGGTGAGGTAATCTATGTAAAATGCCCCGGTGATACAGCAGAAATCGACGTCAAACCAGACGAGTGGAACAACGTCAAATATACCCTGGACGAAGAAAGTAAAGAGGTCAAGGAAGAAATCCTGGGCACTTTTAAACAATACCCACTGAAACTAGCCTGGGCCATCACCATCCACAAAAGCCAGGGCCTGACCTTCGAACGCGCCATCATCGATGCGCAGGCCGCTTTTGCCCATGGGCAGGTGTACGTGGCGCTGAGTCGCTGCAAGAGTTTTGAAGGCATTGTGCTCCATTCCAAAATTGGACAATCCAGTGTGCGCACCGATACGGTAGTCAAAAACTACACCGAGGAAGCCGACAAAAATGCCCCTGATGAAAGCCATTTGAACCAATCCAAAATCGAATACCAGCAGGGCTTGATCCACGAGTTGTTCGATTTCCGGGTGCTAAAACGGCAATTGGAAAACGCCAAACGGACTTTTTTGAGCCATGAAAATACGGTGTCTTCCGAGGCGGTAGCTCAGGTTTTGCTCATTGAACAACAGTGCCGCAATGAAATTGTGGTGATCGGCGATAAGTTTAAACCCCAAATCGAAGGCTACTTTCAGCAGGATGTTCTCCCAGAAGAAAACGCCGATCTTCAGCAGCGCATCCAAAAAGCTTGCGGCTACTTTGAAGAAAAACTGGAACTGCTGATGCCACTGCTGAAAGAAATTCCCATGGCGACCGACAACAAGGCCATCGAAAAATTGGCCCTGGAAGCGCTGCAATACCTGGAAAAAGAGCTCTTCATCAAGAAAGCCTGTTTTGTACAGGCCAAGTCGGGTTTTGTGGCCCAACAATACCTCCAAACCAAGGCCAACGCCGAAATCGACTACCTGCGCGCACCGGCCAAACCCAAGGTCAATAAAAAGAGCATCGCCCAACAAACCTCTCACCCGGATTTGTACTTTGCTCTCTACAAATGGCGCGAAGACCTTGCCGCTAACAACGATACGGAAGGCTTCATGATTTTGCCCCAAAAAACCCTGGTACAACTGGTCGAAATGTTGCCAACCAGCACCGCTGCGTTGAAAAAGGTGAAAGGGATGGGACCAGCCAAAATCAAACAGTTTGGTACGGACATATTAAATGTGGTGAATGCGTATGTAGACAAAAATGGCTTGCAGGAAATGCAATTGTTCCTTCCAGATTTGGAAGAGGCGCCCAAACCACCCAAAACGGACACCAAAACGCTGAGTTACGAGTTGTACAAAGCCGGAAAAACCATCGAAGAAATCGCCGCCGAGCGTGGCTTTGCGCCCACCACCATTGAGGGGCACCTTGCCCATTTTGTAGGCACCGGGCATTTAGATGTGCTGGATTTTGTGGAGGAAAGGAAAATGCAAACCATCGTTGCCCAATTTCAGCAAAGTGAAACAGGGTACTTAGGCGAGGTGAAAGCAGCCCTGGGGGATGATTTTTCTTACCTCGAAATTCGCATGGTGCAAAAACACCTGGAGCGACTGGCGGCAAAAATGGGGCTGTAATGCCCTTCGAATCCCCTTAATTGTATGCCAATTGACCAAACTATTCTGCTATGGGTTATGATGAATCCAATATCTTTGTGTCTAATGTGGAAATAACCAGATGACAATGAGAATTTATTTCGTGTTTTTGCTTGCCTTCCTTGCCGCGTTCAGCACCAATGCCCAAACGCTCAGTTTCAACCCCACCGACATCAATACCATTGCTGAGGCGGAAGCCAAAGGCTACACCGCCAGTTTATTGAGCCCGGAAGTAGCACCCTCCGAAGATTACGATGTAAAATACCATCGCCTCGAACTATGGATTGACCCCAATATGCGCTACATCAAAGGTATGGTCACTACCTACTTCCAAACCCTGGTTGCCAATTTTTCAGCCATACACTTCGATCTCAATGAGCCGCTTAGGGTAGATTCCGTGTTGTACAAAGGCAAAAAAGTCACTTACACCCATAGCAATCTGGTCCTACGTATCAATTTGCCCAAGGCGCTAAATAAAGCTGTTCTGGATTCATTGACCATTTTTTGGCAAGGCGAACCAGCTGACAACGGCTTTGGCTCTTTTGAACAAACCACCCATAGCGGGGTTCCCGTCATCTGGACCCTTTCTGAACCCTACGGCGCCCGCGACTGGTGGCCCTGCAAACAAACCCTGACCGATAAAATTGATTCACTGGACATGTGGATTTCCTGTCGGAAAGACTACAAAGCGGCCAGTAACGGGGTTTTGGTTTCCGAAATTGAAAAAGGCACCGACAAGACCTATCGCTGGAAACACCGTTACCCCATCGCGAATTACCTGGTCGCTTTTGCAGTGACCAATTACGAACGTTACACCGATTATGCTCAGCTGAAATCGGGCCGCATGCCGATCGAAAATTACGTGTACCCCGAACACAAGTCCTTCGCCCAAACGGGCACCAAGGACTTGATCCCGGTGATCGAACTCTTCGATTCCCTTTTTGTAGACTATCCTTTTCACAAGGAAAAATACGGTCACGCCCAGTTCAGTTGGGGTGGGGGTATGGAGCACCAAACCATGACCTTCATAATCAACTATGGTTACGAACTGCTGGCCCATGAGTTGGCGCACCAGTGGTTTGGCGACCACACCACCTGTGGTTCCTGGGAGGACATCTGGCTCAATGAAGGTTTTGCCACTTACCTTTCTGGTTTGGCCTACGAATTTCGACAACCTCAATACTGGCAAAATTTTAAAAGTAGCCGGATCAGCAGTGCCATCAGCCAGGCTGGAGGCAGTGTTTTTGTGACAGATACAACCAGCGTCAATCGCATTTTTAGCAGTCGACTGTCCTACAACAAAGGGGCAATGGTTCTGCATATGTTGCGCTGGAAATTGGGTGACCAAGCCTTTTTTCAAGGGGTACGGAATTACCTCAAAGCGCCGGAGCACGCTTATGGCTTCGCCAAAACCCCCCAATTCAAAGCCCATCTGGAAGCGGCTGGCAAGCAAGATCTAACCGAGTTTTTTAAAGACTGGTACTATGGCCAGGGCTATCCAATTTATCAGGTCAGTGTTCGGCAAGAAGGAGATCAAAAAGTGATCATTCGCCTGAATCAAACGACTTCGCACAACTCAGTTTCCTTTTTTGAAATGCCCGTACCGATTGTGCTGACCGGAGCTGGAGGCAAAACCTACGAAGCGCGCTTGGAAAATACCTTCAACGGGCAAGAGTTTACGGTATACCCTGGTTTTAACGTTACCCAGGCGCAGTTTGACCCGAAGCTCTGGCTGGTGGCGCGTACAAGTGGAGTGACAGTGGGAACAACTGAGGTAGAGAAGGGCGGTTTTGCCTTGTATCCGAATCCAAGTTCTGGCCTTACCCGTTTGGTGCTGGAAGAACGCGCTGGGAATATTCGCCGGTTGGTGGTGAACAGTGTAAATGGGGCCCTGATGAATGCTCCGGTGCAGGTGCTGAACCAGCGGGAGGCCAATGTGGATTTGAGCAGTATGCCGATGGGGATGTATTTTGTGCGGGTAGAAACAGAAAAAGGGGTTTGGGTGCAGAATGTGGTGCGGAATTGAGCCTGAAGGGAGTTGCAACAAGGAGGGGAGAGTTGGCAACTTCTGCTTTCTTCTTTGGGTACGTTTAACCCATCATACACATGATCAATTAAAATGCTCGGAAATAAAAGCAATCAATTGCTCTGCTGGCATTTTATTTGAAGTGCTGGTCGTAGACACGGCGTTTTTATACTGGGGTGTGTCGGCAAGGAAATGAATGAATTGCTCCTGAATCTGCCCCGTCCCGGTCACATGCACTTCATCGATATTGGGCATAATCGCAGCAATCTCCTTGAAGAACTTATGGGTCAAACCAATTTCTTGGTTGTTGGCTGCATTTTCACTGGAATTACTGCTTGAACCCGGGTTGTCCACCGT
>JAAFHQ010000373.1 GCA_013298445.1 Chitinophagales bacterium
AATCCTACCCCTCTACCTCAAGCAGCAAAACTTGCTAATGGAGGAGGTGCAAGCCTTGCATCGGGCCTATTCTCATCCAATTTTTGGGCGAAATGACCGAAAAAAAATTTCCACTTTAATCCTCTCGCATTGTCATAGTCTTTTCCAGGACACGGACAGAGATTTCTCCGTCTTGACTGACATCTACAATTTTTACGCCGACCAAACGCGCGAGGAACTGGAAGCAGAAAAAAGGCTGCTCGACCAGGAGCGGGCTGAAGCAATGCTGCGTTCTTTTGGTCTGGACGTAGACCTGGAGGATGAAGATGACCTGGAAACAATCCTGAGCAAAGCGCGGGAAGCTGCTGAACGGAAACAGGACGAAGCCCATGAACACGCTGAAAATGAGGCCCGACAGGCCAGAAGTGAAAAACAAAAATTGAAGGCAGAACGGGAGCGCCAAAAAGAAAAGGACATCCAAAAAGTGTGCAAAAACATCTACGGCGACCTGGTTCGCCTGCTGCATCCCGACCGTGAAATTGATGAAAGCAAAAAGGCCGCCAAGACCGAAGCCATCCAGCGGGTCAATGAAGCCTACGAGCGCAACGACCTCTTTGAATTGCTTCGCCTGCAAGCTGAATTTTTGCAAAAAGAAGGCGATGCTTTGACCCAATTGCCGGAAAAGGAATTCAAATATTACTTGCAAGTCCTCAAAGCACAAGAGCAGGATTTGCAATACGAACTCGATGCAAATGCCAAAGCTCCTGGCCTGGAAGGTTATGTGAGCAGAAACCTTTGTCACGCCAATCCAATTACCACCCAAATCTTACGCCAGCGAGCGGTGAAGGAAGCAAAAGAAGCCCTGAAATCCCATCAACACAATTTGAAATTGGCTAAAGATCCCATCGTTTTAAAAGAAGCGTTGCGGTATTATGAAGTAGAAGCGGATGAAGCCGCTGATCACGATTTTGATCAATTGTCTGAAGAAATGGGGGATTTGTTTGAGAAAAAAGGGAGGAAGAAGAAGAAGAAGCGGAAGTAAACACGGAGGGGAAGTTAGTTTATTGAACAATCTCAAATCCCCTCCTAACACCCTTCTTTTTCGAACTTAGAGAGTTATAAATCAGCATCAATTGAAAAAGGAATGCCCATGAAAAGTGAGAATGACTGGAGTTATTGAGCAAATAAATTTACTGAGTTTTTCAATTTGAGAACCCAATTCGTATGCATTAGTGAAAAAATCAATGTCAAATTCGTAAGCTTTTACCTTCGTTTCCAAAAATTGAGCGATCCCTTTTACTTTTTTATAAATTGGTTCAATATTTTCAGAGGGATCAGATTCAACAACTATTTTTCGTATAGCAACAACCAATGTAGTAACCTCAAGAATAAGTGTGGAATTACTGAGTCGGTCTGAAGTCGCGTCTTTAAGTGTCTCAGCAATGCGTTCTAATATTATCTTGATCTTGTCGGGAGCATCCTCACCAACTGGTAGTTCTTTATAAAATGTTCTTATTTCTTCGATAGTAACTTTTTCCACACATTTCCTGCATCTTTTTTAACTATTTTTTGATGCAAAGTCAATTTGCAATTTTTTGGCAATATTTAATATTATTGCATTGATTTTTTTTTGAGGTTCAAATAGTTTTAATCGTAAATTGGGTTTAAAAGCTAAATTAGCTACATTTATCGATACCATCTCTCTTTGGAGAAGATTAATCTCTGAAATACAGAACTCGATTTCTTCAAGAAAATATTGGTCTTCCTTACCCTCGCTTTTTAAACAGGAATAAAGTTTAGGCAAAATAGCTAAAGTAGCTGTAACACCCTCAATCAGTTCTTTATCTTTATGTTTATTACTAGGGCTCCATTGCTCACAGGCCATAACAAACTTCACCATTTTTTTGTGGGCATCGAGGTAAAAATCGTAAGTATTCATCTCATTTGAATTTGAGGTTGTTGCTGAATCATTTTCCTCTCCTTCTGCATTTGTTTTTACAGTTTCACTTGCACCTTGCCGCTGGGCCTCAGTCTCAATCACCTCTATTTTTGCAATTAAATCAAAAATGGTGTGCGAAATTTGATTTCTTAGAATCACAAGGTCATCATCCTTAGCAAGTCTTTTAGATGTTTTTTCCTCATAATCTGCCAATCGAGAAGCAACAGCAAGAAAATCAACATTACTTGCATCAAGCTCAAGTAACTTATTTGTTACTTCGCGGAGTTTATTGTATGAGGCAAGTTTTTGCAACTTTTCTTTCTCTGATTTAGTCATGTAAAAATAAATTTTAAGTTTTAATTAAAAAATAAAAACTCAATAAATTTTAAAAAATCCTTCCAATTTTAAACCTAGTGAAAATTTTCCTTATTTCTAACGCTCTCTGCAACCTTTTCTTCCTTTTTTCGTACGTAAAAGAAATGGCACATTACAAAAACAAGCCATAAAACCGATTATATTTGTCATTTCCTATAAAGCCCCCATATGCCCAAAATAATCGACAACCAACATCTCCGCTTGGTAGATGAATTGCGAGGAACGCTGGAAGACTCCAAACGTGCAGACTTTTGCGTGGGGTACTTCAATCTGCGTGGCTGGCATGAGTTGGCGGATATGGTTGAGTACCTTCCTGGGCAAAGCGTTTTTGAAACTGAAAAAGGGGATGATGTAGAAAAGCAACGCGTCTGCCGCCTATTGGTGGGCATGCACAAAGCCCCCGATGATCTGCTGCGAGATTTTTTTCACGAACCAGAATCCCTCTCCAATAAAGAGGCGGAAAGATTGCGCCAACAAATGGCCGTAGAGTTTCGCAGGCAGCTGACCGTGGGTTACCCGACCAACCGCGACGAGCAATACTTGCTCAAACTGGCGGAACAAATTCGGTCGGGTGTTTTGGCGGTCAAATTGTACCTCAAAAATACCCTTCACGCTAAGTTATACCTCATCCATACTACCCAACGCAACGCGCCAATTGTAGGATTTGTCGGAAGTAGTAATCTGACTTTTAGTGGTTTGAGCGCCCAAGGGGAATTGAATGTAGATGTGGTGGAAAACGATGCTGCATTAAAACTTGCCCATTGGTTTGACGAAAAATGGAATGACCGCTGGTGTATAGACATTTCCAAAGAAATTGTCGATGCAATCGAAAACAATAGCTGGGTACAAGTCCGGCCGCCCTATCATGTGTACTTAAAGATTGCATATCACCTCTCCCAAGAAGCTCGGGCAGGTTTGAATGAGTTTCGTTTGCCCAAAATATTCGAACAACGTTTGCTTCCCTTTCAGCAGCACGCGGTGAAAATAGCGGCCTATCACATCCACAAGCGTGGGGGCGTAATCGTTGGCGACGTAGTCGGTTTGGGCAAAACCATTACGGCCGCAGCCATTGCCCGCATTTTTCAAGAGGATTATTTTTACAAGGTATTGATCATTTGTCCACCTAACCTCATGGGCATGTGGGCGGAATACAAGCAGGATTACGATTTACACGCCGACATCATCTCGCTGGGGTCGGTACAAACCGAGCTTAAAAACCTCAAGCGTTACAAATTGATCATTCTGGATGAAAGCCATAACCTGCGCAACAAAGAAGGCAAACGGTACAAAGCCATCCGCGAATACATTCAGGAGAACGAATGTAAAGTGCTCCTGCTTTCGGCGACGCCTTATAACAAAAGTTACAGCGATCTAGCCAATCAATTGGGCTTGTTCATCGATCCAGACGATGATTTGGGTTTAAGCCCTGAAATGTACATCCAAAGCCTGGGGGACATCAACGATTTTGCCAGTCGCCACCCCGAAGTATTTGCCCGAGGGCTACGTGCTTTTGAACTCAGCCCTTTCTCCGATGACTGGCGAGAGTTGCTCCGCAATTACATGGTGCGCCGTACCCGCAGTTTCATCAAAAATAATTATGCCGAAACTGATCCAGCAAACCAGCGCCGCTACCTCACTTTTTCGGATGGAACCCGCTCTTATTTCCCCGATCGCATTCCCCGCAAAGTTGAATACGGGTTTAACCTTACCGATCGAGAAGATCAATACGCGCGTCTTTATTCGCCAGCAGTAGTCGATATACTCAATAGCCTGAATTTGCCCCGCTATGGCTTAGCCCGTTACATCAATGAAAAAAGCCAGGGAACGGCCTCTCCCCAAGAAACCCTGATTCTCGAAAATCTTTCACGGGCTGGTGGGCGACTGCGGGGCTTTTGCCGCACCAATTTGTTCAAACGCCTGGAAAGTAGCGGTTCTGCTTTTTTACTGTCGATCAGTCGGCATCTTTTGCGCAATTTTGTTGCGTTGTCGGCCATTCAACAGGGGCTTCCCATTCCCATTGGCAGCCACATTGGCAACGTACTGGACGACTTCATTGAAGATCAAGACAGCGACGACAATCCCGATGACGAGCAAGAGGAACATCTAGCCGAAACCTTGCGTGCCGACGCTTATTCGAGACAAGCCCAAAAAGCTTACGAGTTATTTCAATCGGATAAATACGCCAATAAATTTGACTGGATTGCGCCCGAATTTTTTACCAAATCGTTGGCTCGTGATTTGGAAGAAGACTGCCGCAGTTTACTTTCTATCCTCGACCTTGCCCGCAATTGGAACCCTACGGAAGATCGGAAACTCAACGCATTGCACCAGTTGTTGACCGAATCCTTTCCCAATGAAAAAGTCTTGATCTTCACCCAATTTGCGGATACTGCCTATTACCTGGAGGAACAACTTAAAGCCCGAAACCTTACCAATCTGGCTGCAGTTACGGCACAGTCTCCTGATCCCAGCGCCCTGGCCCACCGATTTAGCCCTCGCAGCAACCGCAAAACTGAACTGTATTCCACCCGAATGGAACTGCGGATTTTGATCGCTACCGATGTACTTTCAGAAGGCCAAAACCTCCAGGATGCCCACATCATTGTCAATTATGATTTGCCCTGGGCCATCATTCGCCTCATCCAGCGGGCTGGACGGGTTGACCGAATTGGCCAACAATCGGATAAAATTCTCTGCTATTCCTTTTTGCCAGAAGATGGCATTGAAAGCATCATCCAATTGCGCAGCCGCCTGAGCAACCGCATTCAGGAAAATGCCGAAGTGGTCGGGAGTGATGAAACCTTCTTCGACGGTGACCCCGTCAACATTCAGGATATTTATTCTGAAAAATCGGGCATTTTGGATGAAGTAGACGATGATTTGGAAGTGGATTTGTCATCTTACGCTTTTCAGATTTGGAAAAATGCGACTGATGCCGACCCTAAACTCAAACAAATCATTCCAGAACTGCCCAATGTATCCTATTCGACTAAAGCTGCCCATGTGGAAGACCCCACCAAGGGCGTAGTTGTGTATGCCCGCACCAGTCGGGACATTGAGCACGATGTATTGCTGTGGCTGGACAACGAGGGCAAACTGGTGACCCAAAGCCCCTTTCGAATTCTCCGTGCTGCCGCTTGCGCTGCGGACACAGCAGCGCTCCCTCGGCAGGAACACCACCACGATCTGGTGCGCCAAGGCATAGAGCTGCTGCGGGAGGAAGACCACAAAAGCCCGGCTGGAACCTTGGGCAAACGGACGGGCACCAAGTACAAGGTGTTCAACCGTCTGACCATGTACCGCGAAAAAGCCGAGCATACCCTTTTTCAGGCACCACCTGATTTGAACAAAGCACTTGACGACATCTTCCGTTTTCCATTGCGGGAATACGCCAAAGAAACCCTCAACCGACATCCCTTTGGGAGCAAAATAAATTGGTGGTTCGCGATGATACCGAAGCCAGCTCCAACGAAGCCCAAATCATTTGTTCACTAGGCCTGGTTTAACCCATGAAGAAGCAACAATTTTCAGCATACATCCAAACTGCGGATTTCCGATCCCTTTTTAATGAATTGGGCTGGGATCACAAGCCACTCAGTCGCAGCATTGCCAGTGCGGAGGGGACCTTTAAGCTGGAAGCAGTAGCTGAAAAACGCGACTTCTTCGTCATGCGCTGCCAAACGCCCACTGGGGCAGCACTGCCCAACCAGGCGGTACGACGCAGCATTAGCAGGCAGTTTGAAAAAATCAAAAACTACCACCTCATCATTTTTGCGAATGCCGAGAATACGGAACAACGCTGGCAATTCGTATTGCGCTTGCCCCATCGGCCGCCCAAGTATGTAGAAGCAAGCTGGTCGGC
>JAAFHQ010000374.1 GCA_013298445.1 Chitinophagales bacterium
CAATCGACACAAGAACACCGCAGGCATCACCACCAGATTCCACCAACTGTGGATGTGTACCACCTGCGCCTGCGGCAGCCTACGCCAAAATGCCCAAAGCAAAGCCGGGGAAAAATGACTGTGGTCGCCCGTCCAACGGGCATAGTACCAACAAGGCACTCCGGCCACCACGACAGCCTGCCCCCGAGGTACCTCCAACTCCTGCGGCCCATTGGCCGTAGTAGTGAGGACGCTGACCGATTTCCCCCCTGCTTGTAAAGCACCACACAAGCGACTGACCGAAAGGGTCGGGCCACCGTAGTGTAGGGCGGGGAGGTAGGAGGGGCTGAGTTGAAGAATAGACTTAGTGATAGCCGTATTTTTTATTGAGCTTGCCAGCGGTTTTTTTAAAAATGGCCAATTCCTCTTCACTTAATTGATCTTCCCAACGCTGATCCAGGCGGATTTTTTGGTAGCCGACCAGCTTGTCGTCGTTGCCGCCGATGCTGTGGTCAAAAGCCAGGGACAAATCGTCGAGCTGTACCTCGTAATTGAGCCCGATTTGGCTAAAAATATCCTGACAGACTTGCTCAGGATTGGCGATCAGATCTTCATAGCGCAGCTCCAGTATATTTTGATTGCTACTGAAATACTTGGCGGTTTCAATTTTGCGGTTGGTTTTGCGCCATTTGGCTGCTGCTTTCTCGGGTGCCTGGGCAAAACGTTTCATGTAGGAGTACATGTTGGCACGCCCATCACGCACGAGGTGCACCAGCAAAAAATCTACCCCCTCGGGGCGGGTCAGCAGAATTTCCTGATAACGCGAAATGGCCATCGACTTATCAATGATCAGGCTTTTGCCACTGGCCACTGAAGTAGCCTGAATCAACTTCCAGTGGTTTTGGGCATTGCGTCGGTTGATGGCCTGCAAGGTAAAAGGAAACTGGCTGAGCCAACGGTACAATCCTGGCCAACTAAAAAGGGTCAAAAAGTAAAAATAGTTGGCCCAGATGTGGCGGCGTACCCCTTCTACCGGGAAGCTCTCCTCACTCAGTGGAGTGGGAAAGTGGCCATTTTCAAGTACACTGGCCCAAAAGGGACAGGACTGCAAAGCAAGCCCACAACCACAAGGGTCATTTTTGGCATAATACGCGGCAAAATGTTTGACTTCACCAACGTTTAAACCCTCGGGATGCAGAGAGAGCAACTTGGACAAGAGGGTAGACCCACTGTGCCCATGACAGGTAATAAAAATGTACTTCATTGGGATTAAGAGCGCCCATCACTGGTGCTTCTGAGTCCCTGAGTGCACTACTTTAAGCTAGCGCACAACGTACTGACGGCTTTGAGGTCGTTTATTGGTGTGATAAAATGTGTTTCTCATAGTTTTAGTTTAGGGGAGGTAATTGCAGTACTCAAGGTCAAACAAAAGGAATAGGCTTGTTAAGGTTAAAAAATTTGTTACAAGAACACATACCGAGTTTTTGAAAATTAAATGCAAAGAAAAAAGTACAGCCATATAACAGAAATCAAATTGATTTTAGTGTGGATTTGACTACCATTGACTTCCAGAGGTATGGCAGGCGGCCGGCACCTTTGAATTCGACTACCTCCAGACCTGCATTTTCGATCAATGTGCACAAGGTTTTTTTTGACCAAAATTTGATGTGCCCACCTTCCCAAAGTGCGGTAAAATGAGCATCCATTTTTCCACTGAAAGCCAAAACCAGGTTTTTTAAATAACCATGGTAGGGTGTAGAAATAATCAGATCGCCCCCGCCATTTTGAGCCAAAATACGCTGGCAAAAATCCATATATTGCTTGGGAGAATAGAGATGTTCAATGACTTCAGTAGAAATAATCGTATCAAATTTGATGCTTTGCAAAGGTTCAGGTAAATCGTCTTTTGAAAGGTCTTGCAAAAAGAACCGACCTGGATTTTGTGTATTGGCAATCTGAATCCCCGATTCTGAAGCATCCGTGCCGTAAACATTGTAGCCCTGTTCAATCAATACATTAGCCAACCACCCATTGCCACAGCCTACATCCAAAATACAACGATTTACTGATTTATCTAGCATCGCTGCCAGTACAGGCATGAGATAGGTGTGTGTATGGTCTTTTGACGCATCTTGATAACGATAGTCGGAATAGATTAAACTCATGCGGATGTTTTAAAGCGGAATAGACAAAGCTATGCTACCAAATAAAATTGGGCTTAGCCAGAATTTGGTATGTTTGTTGCCAAATGAGGAGATGTGATCCTTTTTAGAATAGACATTTCTAGTAGTAAAAAAAACACAAAATACATTGTAACGATGCCATATAAAATACTGGCTGGAATATTTTCAAAACAATTTCCCGTTTGAAAAATGCCAAAACAACCATTAAACACCAGCACACTGCCTAAGGTATATCCGCCAAACAATTTTTCGCAAAGTATTGACAATTGGGTAGCCGCAAATCCAAATAGAAAAAAAGTGATCAAAATTCCTATCTCTGATTTAGACATGTATGCATCTGCCACTAAAGCAGGTTTGGCTGAGGTTGATTTATCTGTTTTCCAATCCACAATCCCAACTTCGTATACACGTTCCATTGCTGTTTGATCGATCGATTTTCCATCAGGCCTTATAAAACGAGGCAGCAAGCCCATAAAAGCCTGTTCTGCAATCTCAAAATTATAGAAATTTCTTTTTAAAGGCACATGATCAACGTAACGGATAAACATGCTAATTTCAGAGCTCCGAAAAACCAATAGTTCCCAATTTAATCTTCGAGGGTCTACCGTTTTGTTGCTTATCCCAGTTAGTGCGTTTTGAACTGCAGTGGTTGCACTTTGGCTGCCAAACCAAGCCTGCTGCCTAACATACACACTAATGGTAGGAATGAAGCTGAACCACAACCATAGCGCAAAACCACCGGCGATCAAGGTGCGCCAACGATAACGGGAATAATAATGTGCACCTAAAAATAAGATGATTATCAAGGTCGCTGATTTCATCCCAGATAAAATACCTAAAGAAACGTTGACTGAGAAAAGACCTATAGCAAACAATAATTTCCTTTTTTCTGATAAAGCCTGGACAAAAAACAACAAACTTGCCAATAAGGATAAGGAATTAAGGTTACTCCTAAACGCAGAACCAAAAGGGAAAAAACTTACACCTTGAGCAAAAACAAACAAAATCAAAGTCATGCGCAGTAACACACTTGCATTTTGGGAAATAGGAGAAGCAACATAGATATTTTGTTCATATCGTTTAAGGCGGACAGTTAATCCAGTTGCCAGTGCTGCGTGCGCCAATTGATAGTATTGTTGGCATTGAGCTGCTTTAGCCAAAATAATTGGATTAGGGTAATCAAGCTTGTCAAAATAATAGTATCCATTGTAGTGGAAAAAAAAGAAAATGGAGGAAAGTGCCATGTAAGAAGCACATAAAACATGCGCAAAAATAACTGGCCTCATAAATTGTTGCGCAAAGGAACGATCTTTAGGCAATGGAGTCACCCAGCCCATAAACGTTACAAGTAAAATCCAAAGGCTGCCAGCCCAACAGATCCAAAATTTTTGCTCTGGCAGATCGCCAAACCAAAGACTGATCAAATAGGGTAAAAAAAACAGCCAGATTCTCATTTACTTCTACGATTAGACGGAGGAATGGAATTAGTAATTAAAATTTGATTAAAATAAGATTCGAAATTTAAGTGTAGCTCAAAATCTTTGAAAGCTGTTTGTGAGACAGTTTCATAATTTTCGATGATTTTTTGCAGACAATTAGTCCAGGATTTCAAGCTCAAATCGCAAGCAAAAGCCCAAGAAAACTGCCCTAAAAAGGAATTTTGGGATGGCTGATCAAAATATACAATCGGCAATCCTGCAGCAGCATATTCCACTATTTTGTTTGAAGCCGTAGCTGCCGTCTGATGGTTGAGGTTGTCTGTCTGGGTTAAAATAGCCAGGCCCAGATGATGTTGAGCAGTAATGTTGGCCAATTGAGCATAAGGGACTGGGGGCCGGATTTCCACTTTTTCTTCCACATTATGAAATTTGACGAGGCCCAGCAGGGTCTCTCGGTAAACCTCTTCGATGGGACCAATGATCGTTAAGTTTAGTGTACAACCAGCCACATGGTATGGCAAACAGGCAATACATTCTTCCAGCCCATGCCCGGGGGTTATGGCGCCTTGATAAATAAGCCGAAGCTCCTTTTGGGGGGTGGAACTCCGCTTCAGCTGTCCCAGTGGGCCATTTATTCTGGGGTAGTTGGGTAAAAAATAGGCCCCACCTTTAAAGCGATGCATTGGGAAATAAGCGAGTCGCTCCTTAGCTGGATAAGTAAAAATATCCAAGCGTGGGAAAATCCAGTTTTGGGATTTTACCGCCCACCAGGAAAGACTTAGTTTGCGGGTTTGGATCAATAAGTCGTGATTGTGATACCATAGTACAGTAGAAACTGGCAAAAGCCCTAACTTGTATAGGATGGTAAGGCTTAAAAGTGCCAAATCATCGTAGATCAATACACAAGCAGGTTTATTCCGGTACAATAAAAGACCTAACTTCCAGGTAAAAGCTACAAACCAAACGATCTTCCTAACCATTGAAGCTCGTTCTTGTTGCTGCGGGCTGATTTTTTGCCCGCTTGGGTGCAATTCTACTTCAGGAGGGTATTCCCAAACCGCTTCTCGATGTGGTCGGTGTACAATCTGGATTTGAGAAGCATGTTTCGCTAATTCAGCAATGGCATTCAGGGTAGGGGGATAGTTTTCGGGATGAGCATAAAGTCCCACTACTATTTTTTGGAAAAGCATGTTAAATATTGCTGAGGAATTGTACCCATTTGTGTCCAAATTCTTCCCAAGAGAATGTTTGGATGACTGAACTACGAGCTTGTTTAACCATTTGTGCCAATAATTCTGGATCGTGATAAAGAACCTCGATGTAGTCGGCGATGGCAACAGCCGACCGGATGGGCACTACGTAGCCATTTACGCCATGTTGAATAATATCCGTACCAGAAGTATGTTCGGAAGCAATAACCGGAATTCCACTAGCCAACAACTGCGGGATTACTTGTGCAAAACCATCCTGAATAGAGGGTACTAAGCCAATACAACCTTTTTTTAGGTATTGTGGCAATTCATGTTGTGGAATATGCCCCAAAAAAGTACAATACTCAGCATACAAAGGGTTTTGAATCAATGGGGTGATTTCATCGGTAATTCCCCCAATAAAAGTTGCCTGTACTGGGATGTTTTTCTGCGCCAGGAGTTGAATGGCTTCCAGAATATAATAAATCCCTTTTTGATGGGTCAGGTTACCCAAATAGATCAATTGGATTGGGGTTGTAACTACGGGTTCCGTGTTTGCCAGCTCCCGAAACAAGGTCAAATTTACCCCTAAAGGCGTCATAAACAGTTTATTCGCCAGGAACCCTTTCGCTAAAAAAGTATTTACCGAAAAGCTGGATAAAACATTGATGTAGTCCGCTTTCTGGTATTCCTCCAGTTCCTTTTTGATTTCTTTGCCAGGAATGGAAAAACTCAATCCAAATTTTTGATATTCCTCCTGTAACAATTCATTTTGAGTTTCGATGTGTGCCGATCCACGTACTACAATGGTGGTTTTTCCTTGTTGTTTTGCCACCCTCAAAGAATGGGCACACATGCCACTCCAGCCCACAAACACATCGTAGTCGCTATTGCGCCGCAGCTTCCAGGCGACCCAACGGTCGAATAATTCATTCCACCACCAGGGAATATCCAACAACTTCCGGCCAATGGCCCCCAGCAAAAAGGTACGAATGTGTTCAGTCGGAATTTTTTCCTGATCCACCCGATTTACAAAACGCCGGAAAAAAGTATTTTTTTGGTAGGCATAAGTTGTAAAAAAAGAGTGCAACAAGCCCCTTTCCGCCAATTGCTCGGCCAGATTAAAGGCATGAAGTTTTGCTGCACAAGCCACGATTACCTTCTTAGCCATTATTTTTTGAGCTGTGCATAAATCTTATGCTGCAAACGATTGAACAAAAACAAGGGGGTAAACAAACCAACCAGGGTAAACAGCCCGTAATAGCCCCACATTTTCAGGGTATTGAAGCCACTCAAGCCCAGTGTGGCAAACTTGCTGGGATACAAACCCCAGCACAAACCACAGGCGGCCACAA
>JAAFHQ010000375.1 GCA_013298445.1 Chitinophagales bacterium
GGACGTATGGAAGACATCGACCTGCTGTGGGACGTACAACGCAAAATTGAAGGCAATACCATCTGTCCGTTCGGTGATGCTTCGGCCTGGCCGGTAGCGGCTGCCATTCGTCACTTCCGTGATGAGTTTGAATGGCACGTCCTCCAGCCTCAGGAAGCTACCCGCCGCAATTATGGTATGGGGCGTTCTGCTGAACCGATTGAACAGGTAACCGCGTAGAGGCAACCCTACGATTTCCGCCAACCCATGGGAATCCCACGATTTAAATCGTGGGTTATATCCGTGGGAGGCACCATAAAAAACCAACCCATGGCTTTAGCCGTGGGGAAACTCACCCCATGACTTTGGTCGTGGGAAAGCGATAAACGATGCCAAAGGTAACCATCGACAACATCACCATCGACGTACCACCCGGTACCACCATCCTGAATGCAGCCAGGATGATCGGAGAAAACGTGCCACCCGCCATGTGCTACTATTCCAAGCTGAAAGGCAGTGGAGGTAAGTGCCGGGTTTGTTTGGTAAAAGTGACCAAATCTTCGGAACAGAACCCGCGGGGGATGCCTAAACTGGTAGCCTCTTGCTGTACCCAAATTGCGGATGGGATGGTGGTAGAAAATGTCACCTCTCCTGAAGTTATAGAAGCACGGAAGGGTATTGTAGAACTATTGTTAATCAACCACCCTCTGGACTGTCCGGTTTGTGACCAAGCCGGTGAGTGCCACTTGCAGGACCTTTCCTACGAGCATGGCGCTTCAACTACCCGCTACGATTTTGGTCGCAGAACATTTGAAAAAATCGACATTGGTCCTTATATTCAGTTGCACATGACCCGTTGCATTCTGTGCTATCGCTGCGTATACACTGCGGATCAATTAACCAATGAACGTCGCCACGGGATCATCAATCGTGGTGATGCTGCCGAAATCAGCACTTACATTCAAAATGTCATCGACAATGACTTCTCTGGCAACGTCATCGACGTTTGTCCGGTAGGTGCATTGACCGATAAAACCTTCCGCTTCAAAAGCCGGGTATGGTTCACCAAGCCCATGAACGCCCATCGCAATTGCGACAAGTGTAGTGGCAAAGTTACCTTGTGGTTCCAGGGGGAAGAAGTATTGCGGGTAACCGGAAGAAAAGACAAGTATGGTGAAGTAGATGAGTTCATCTGCAACACCTGCCGCTTCGAAACCAAACAAAAATCAGACTGGGTGATTGAAGGCCCACGCCGAATTGATACCCATTCGGTCATTGCCCAAAATCATTTGCCTTACGAATTGGATGTTGTTCATCCTCAAATTGAAGCCGCGCAATGATACTAGCATCTGTAATAACTTTCAAGCTAATGCTGGCAGTGATCCTGTTTGTGATCACTTTGGGCATTGCTGCTTACAGCACTTATTTTGAGCGCAAAGTTGCGGCATTTATGCAGGACCGGATCGGCCCCAACCGCGCTGGCCCTCTGGGGTTGTTGCAACCCATCGCCGACGGGGTCAAAATGATCTTTAAGGAAGAACACCGTCCAACGGGGTCTAACCGCATATTGTTTATTCTTGGCCCCAGTATTGCGATGTTGACGGCCTTGATGACCAGTGCAGTAATTCCCTGGAGTCCAAAGTATTTCGAGATTGGAGGGCAAAAATATGCACTACAAATTGCCGACATCAATGTGGGGATTCTTTACATTTTTGGTGTTGTTTCCCTAGGTGTATATGGCATTTTGATTGGTGGTTGGTCTTCCAATAACAAGTATTCTCTGCTGGGTGCAGTGCGTGCCTCTTCTCAAATGATCAGTTATGAATTGGCGATGGGTTTGTCTATCATCCCAATCATTCTGGGTAGTGAGTCTTTGCAATTGAGTGCAATCGTTGAATCTCAGCATGAAATTTGGAATGTATTCAAATATCCCTTTGGTTTTTTGATCTTCCTGATCTGTGCTTTTGCGGAAACCAACCGGACTCCCTTTGACCTTCCAGAATGTGAAACCGAATTGGTAGGTGGCTACCATACCGAATACACCAGTATGAAATTGGGTTTCTTCCTGTTTTCAGAATACGTCAACATGTTTGCGTCTTCGGCAGTGATTTCAACCCTATTTTTTGGTGGCTACCACTTCCCGGGTATGAGTTTACTGCCTGCGGGTGTTGCCGTTTTGGTAGGTGTGGCGGTGCTTTTTGCCAAAATCGTCTTCTTTATTTTCTTTTTCATGTGGATTCGTTGGACGATTCCACGTTTCCGCTACGATCAACTCATGCGTTTGGGTTGGCAGGTACTGATGCCCCTGGCCATTTTGTTGGTGGTCGTTTATGGTGCAATTTTTAGTTTCATCTAAGCAAAACGGGTAAACATGCAATTGACCAATCGTTCCAAACAAGTTTCGAACAAGGAAATGACCTTTACCGAACGCATGTACCTGCCAGCCATCGTTGGTGGCTTACGGGTGACGTTTTCGCATATGTTGAAAAAAGGTGCCACGGTTCAATATCCTGAACAAGTGCGTGAGCACAGCGTCATTTTCCGCGGCCAGCACGTACTCAAGCGGGATGCTGAAGGGCGTGAAAACTGTACTGCTTGCGGGCTTTGTGCGGTATCCTGCCCTGCCGAAGCCATCACAATTGTGGCTGGCGAGCGCCAAAAAGGAGAAGAACACCTCTATCGCGAGGAAAAATATGCGGTAGAGTACGACATCAATATGTTGCGCTGTATCTTTTGTGGTTTGTGCGAAGAAGCCTGCCCCAAAGATGCCATTTACCTTACCGATCGGATTGTAGCCTCCAATTATGAGCGCTCCGATTTTATCTTCCACAAAGAAGACTTGGTAGAAAAGGTAGCCCTGGAGGGCCGCATCGACATTAGCAAACGCAAGAAGGATAAATAAAGCACATGGATCAGGTCATTTTTTACGGTCTAGCCCTTATCACCATTGTTGGAGCATTGGCTACCATTTTTTCCCGCAATGCCATGTACAGTGTATTGGCTTTGGTGGTTACTTTTTTTGCCATGTCGGGCCTTTACCTGCAGCTCAAAGCTGAATTTGTTGCAGTCGTGCACATCATTGTTTATGCGGGAGCCATCATGGTACTTTTCCTTTTTGTGGTGATGATGCTCAATTTGAATACAGTGAGTACAATCATCCGCAGCAATGTCAACATCAAATGGATAGCTGTTTTGGCAGGTATTGCAATGGCCGGCATTCTGGGTTATGGCGCTTACGCGACCACCCTCCCGGCAAGAGGTGACAATACTGCTGAAAATGGTACAGTCAAAATATTGGGTAAAATGCTCTTCAACGAGTATTTGCTGCCCTTTGAACTAACCTCCGTCTTGCTTATTGCTACGATGGTTGGGGTTATTGTGCTGACCAAAAAAGAAGAATAGTTATGGAAAAAAGTATATTCGATACCGTTCCACTAGAACAGTTTGTAATCCTTAGCCTGATTCTTTTTTGCATCGGGATGATCGGAGTACTGCGCCGCCGCAACATGATCGTAGTGTTTATGTCCATCGAGTTGATGCTCAACGCGGTGAATTTGTTGGCAGTAGCTTTCTCCGCTCATCGGGGAGATCCCAGTGGACAAGTGTTTGTCTTTTTTGTAATGGTCGTTGCTGCAGCGGAAGTTGCACTGGGCCTGGGGATTTTGATGATGATTTACCGGAATGTAAAATCGGTAGATATCAATGCCTTGAAGCAGTTAAAATGGTAAATAAGTTGAGAGGTTGAGAAGTTGAGGAGTTGAGGCTACCGCAAGCGACTTAGACAAGGACATTGTCAATTACGCTCGCGGTAACCTCAACTCCTCAACTCCTCAACTCCTCAGCTCCTCAACTTTTTTTATGGAAAACCTAATTTGGCCTATTGTCGTCTTACCCTTATTGGGGTTCATTGTCCTGGGACTTGGGTCTAAAATTTTACCTAAAACCGTAGGAGGAGTATTGGCCTCACTCTTTGTACTGATCCCTTTTTTACTGCTGCTCAGTGATGCTGCATCAGTCTTCGAAAAAGGGTTAATAGAAAATACCCTGTTTACCTGGATCAGCACGTCCACACTCAACATCGAATTTGCCCATTACATCGATCCCTTGTCCCTGATCATGATGCTGATCATTACCGGGATAGGCTCTTTGATTCACATCTATTCGATTGGGTATATGCACGATGACCCCAGATCGAATATCTTCTTTTCCTACCTCAACCTGTTTATTTTCTTCATGTTGCTACTGATAATCAGCAACAATTACCTCTTGTTGTTTGCAGGATGGGAAGGCGTAGGGCTTTGTTCTTATCTCTTGATTGGTTTTTGGTTCAAAGTGGATGAGTACAACGAGGCGGCCAAAAAGGCATTTGTAATGAACCGGATTGGAGACCTTGGTTTTTTGATGGGTTTGTTTTTGATGTACTACCAATTTGGTTCGCTGAACTACGATGTAGTCCTCGACCCAGCCAATCTGAGCCAGGTTTCTACAGAAGTCATTACCGCCATTACTTTATTGTTTATAGTAGGTGCTGCTGGAAAAAGTGCCCAGATCCCCTTGTATACCTGGTTGCCAGATGCAATGGCTGGTCCTACACCTGTATCTGCCCTGATCCATGCGGCGACGATGGTTACCGCCGGGATTTACCTCACCATTCGCAGCCATGCACTTTTTGACCTGGCGCCAATAAGCATGCAGGTATTGACGGTGGTGGGATTGGTCACTTCTATTTTTGCTGCAACAATTGGCCTGAAACAAAACGACATCAAAAAGGTCCTCGCCTACTCTACCGTTTCACAATTGGGGCTTATGTTTTTTGCGTTGGGATTGGGTGCCTATGTCGCAGCCTTTTTCCACTTGCTTACCCACGCGTTTTTCAAAGCCTTGTTGTTTTTGGGCGCAGGTAGTGTCATTCATGGTTTGGGTGGCGAGCAGGACATCCGCAAAATGGGCGCCATGCGCAAAGTAATGCCCATAACATTCCTGGTGTTTTTGGTTGGTACCCTGGCCATTTCCGGGATTCCACCCTTCTCCGGTTTTTTCTCCAAAGATCAAATTTTGCTGGCAGCCTATGAAAAAAGCCCCTTGCTATTTGCACTGGGTATCATGGCTTCTTTGCTTACAGTGTTTTATATGTTCCGCATGTTCTTTTTGGTGTTTTATGGCAAAAGCCGGGTGGATCACGATGCACTGCACCACGCACACGAATCTCCTCTAACCATGACGCTTCCCTTGGGTGCCTTAGCTCTGCTCTCCGTGTTTGGTGGCTTGCTCAACTGGCCAAGCCTGATGGGTGGTGGCACCTGGTTGCAACACAATATGGCGGGAGTTTTAGGGATTGAAGAAGGTCATGAGCATCACCACAGTATTTCCGCCAGCACTGAATGGATGCTGATGGGCATTGTAGTTGCGCTGGTATTGGCAGTCATCGCTTTTGCTTACTCCATATATATAGGTAAAAATACCGTGCCGGTTGAAGATGAGGCAGAACAAGGTTTTGGTCGGATGCTGAATCGCAAATACTTTGTAGATGAATTGTACCATGCCCTGTTTGTAAAACCTATTCAAATGTTATCGGAGTTTTTTGGCCGGATTGTAGATCCCAAAATTCTTGATGGGATCATCAATGGTGTAGGCCAGTCCATCACGGGTGCAGGTGCCTTATTGAAATACATCCAACAAGGCGCGGTAGGTTTGTACCTCTTCGTCTTTGCCCTGGGCATTATACTCTTGTTGGCATTACAAATCTTGTTTTAACGAAAACGCTCATGCTGACTACACTTTTACTCTTTATACCCATTTTGGGAGGTTTTCTCCTCACGTTGATTCCAGGAACCAACAGCACACGTTGGCAAGCACTTTTTCTTTCAGTGCTTGCTGGTGCCCTGAGCGTTTATATGGCTGCGAATTTTGTGCCAACTGGAGGTGTTCAATTTGAGGCCCAAAACAATTGGTTGCCTAGCTTGGGAATCAGTTACCACGTAGGTGCTGATGGCATCAGTATGGTCATGCTCCTGCTGACCAACTTGTTGTCTCCTTTGATCTTCCTTTCTACTGTGAAACAAGATGTGGAGAATCGCGGGCTTTTTTACGGCCTGATGCTGATGATGCAAGGCGCAATGACCGGGGTTTTTGTAGCCCAGGATTTGTTCCTGTAT
>JAAFHQ010000376.1 GCA_013298445.1 Chitinophagales bacterium
ATGAGAAAATCGGCATGGGTTCCGTAGGGGGAAGCGCCAGAGTAGCAATGCTCTTCGGCGCTGATCGGGGGGACTTCATTGGTTTTGGGGCTAGGGGAGGGTTGGCAACTCCAACTCAAAAAAAACACCAAAAAGAGATAATTGCGCATAAACCTGGATTGATATGGCAGTAAAATAGAAACTTCAAAATAGGAGGTGAATAATCGCCATTTTATTGAGGTAGAGTCGATTTTTTCACATCCACGACCAGTGTATGTGACCATCGATCGTGCCACATGATTCGATCTTCATTGATGAAAATGGATAATGCTTCGAAAGGCATTAATCTAGCCAACGTACGCACTACAATGTTACCCGCGGAAGCGTTGGTACCATCATTCGAAACTACCCTGCTGCCGGAGATTAATTTCCCCAGTGTACGTCCGGCTAGAAAATATTCACACCCCCAGAAGTAACCAAAAGGAAGAAAGACTAAACCTAAAAGTACATAGACGTATAATGACTCGTCAATTTTAGCGAGATAACTAGATTCATCTGTGGCAATGACTGCCAGGTAAATCAATGTTTGCGTTACAATGTAATCGATGATGCAGTTTGCTAAACGTTGACCGACTGATGCAGGTATCAATTTGGGATTTGAGTCCTCTTCCGGGGTGAAATAAAAATCATCCAGTAGTTCTTCGTTTTGCATGATTGTTGTTTATACACCAAAAATAAGGTTTCGCTTTCGGTTTTAGCAGAATGCATGCCCCAAATTAGTTGAAAAATTCCTGTGTTAATCATTTTATCCGTCTGTGATGTTCCATTTCCCCCTCATCCTTGCAACATCCCCCCTGCGCAAGAACAAGCTTAGCTGTTATCTTTGCCCAGGTTAACACCAAGCTTAAAGATCGCAAAAAGCTCCACTGCTTATGAAAGGAATATTTACATTAGCTTTCATGATTCTGACCTCAATGTTTCTTGGTGCACAAGCACCCACCATCAACAGCATTAACCCGCTGAGCAACAGTGTGGGCAAGTTTCAAAAATTTGAAGCGCTGGTCGACCTGAGCGCAACGTTTTCCAATCCCTACGACTACGATCAAATTGTACTGAGTGGCATTTTCATAGCACCCAGCGGCAAAAAAGATACCGTGGATGGTTTTTACATGCAGGATTTTAGCCTCAATACCAGCACGGGTAACTTGAATGGGATTGGCAATGCGGGCTTTCGGATTCGTTTTGCCCCCACCGAAACAGGCACCTGGAATTTTAGCATAAAAGTCAAAACAGCGGCTGGTGAAAGTGCGGCTGTCAACGGCAGCTTTGAATGCACCGACTCCAGCAATCCGGGTTTTGTGCGCAAAAACACGACCAACTACCTTTCCTTCGATAGTGGAGCACCTTACGTCCCGGTAGGACAAAACTTATGCTGGCAGCGCAGCAATGCCTATCTAGACTATAAAAAATGGCTGGGCTCGATGGGCGCGGCCCAATCCAATTTTATGCGGCTCTGGTTGGCCCATTGGGGATTGGGCATCGAGTGGCGCAATGGCAATGGCTTTGAAGGCCTGAAACGTTACCGCCAAAACAACGCCTGGTACATCGACTGGATGTTGGAAGAATGCGCCCGCCAGGGGATTTACATGATGTTTTGCATCAATCACCATGGCCAGGTTTCGTCCAATGTGAACCCGAACTGGAGTGAAAACCCCTACAATGCCGCCAATGGTGGCCCCTGTACCCAAACCTGGAATTTTTTCGACCTTCCTGCCGCAAAGAACCTGCACAAAAACCGCCTCCGGTACATCGTGGCGCGATGGGGCTTTAGTACGAATGTGATGGCCTGGGAGCTGTTCAACGAGGTAAGTTTTACCGATCAGTTTACCACCCCTTCTGTGCGCGATGCGGTTCGCACCTGGCACGATGAAATGGGCCAATACCTCAAAAAACTCGACGCTCGTAAACACCTCGTCACCACCAGTTATGGCGGTGAAGAAGACCCTGAATTGTGGCGCTTGAGTTCAATGGATTTCACCCAAAACCACCTATATGCTGAAGTAGACAACATTGAAAAAGCAGTATCCGGCAAAGGCCTGGACAATCTGAGCGCTTTTGGAAAACCCACTTACGGCGGTGAATTTGGCATCAGCGTAGGAGGTGAAGGTTTGTCAAATATCGATCCCAATGGCATCCATGTCCACAACACCATGTGGGCTTCGGCTTTTTCAGGTGCCTTGGGGGCGGCTGCTACCTGGTGGTGGGATAGCTATGTGGAGCCCCGCAATTTGTACCCTTTGTTTACACCCCTGAGCAAAGTACTGGCTAAAGTCCCCTTGTTGCAAGGCAATTTTAAACCCGCCAGCGCCCGCAGTACGGGTGGCGGCGGTGGCGAACTCTCCATTGCCCCGGTATCGGACTGGGGGCAGGCTACAGACAATAAAATTGTGGTAGATGAAACGGGTGCGGTTAAGCCCGCCAATGCCCGTTTGGGGCGCTTTCTGTACGGTTCGTCATTCAACACCCAATTGCGCAATCCGCCCACTTTTGAAGTGTTTTTGCCTTCGGGCGGCAAATTCAAAGTGTTGACGGGCAGTGGCAAGGGCCAATCCCCGTCGGTAGCCATTTACCTCGACGACAAATTGATCAAAGACAATCCCAACGCCGCTGTCAATACCACTTTTAGCATTGATGTGCCAGCCGGGCCACACCGGATCAAAGTGGACAACCTGGGTACGGACTGGATCAACATTGGCGCTTACCAGATAGAAGGCGTTGCCACCTCGCCCCACAACGTATATGCCGTGCAGTCCGCCAATCGGGATATGGCTGCGGGCTGGGTGCATAATGCCAAGTACAACTGGCGCTACGTACGCGATCAGGGCATTCCCTCTACAATCATCAATGGGGGACTGACCTTGAACGAAATTGTGGATGGCACCTATAAGGTCAGTTTTTATGATTGCACTACGGGTGCTTTGACCACTACCCTCAAAGGGCTCAAAACCCAGGGTGGTAAACTAAATTTTGGGGTTCCCGATTTTTTATGGAACTTGGCTTTCATCGTTGAAAAAGACGACAGCACTGTTCCCACCCTGGAAGTTTCCCTCGATGTTTCCATCAACATTTACCCCAACCCGGTAGCCATTGGCGCCGTTCTAAATGTGGACACCCGTAATTTGCCCAATGGTGAGTATCGGATTGATGTGTTCAATGTAAGTGGCCAATTGACGAGCCAAAAAATCATCAATGCGATGGGGCAGATAGAGGCCATTCCTACTGTGGGGTTGATGCCAGGGACTTACTTGTTGCGCTTGAGTCAAGGGGAGAGAGCTACAGTAGTGCGTTTTGTGGCGCAGTAGCATTCATTTTTCGTAACTATTTAGCACCCATCCACCTGCGGTGGATTTTATATTCATTTTGTTTCACCACAAAGACACAAAGACACAACATTTTAGAGCTTAATGTCTTTGTGCCTTTGTGCCTTTGTGGTGAAAAATTCCGCCGCAGGCGGCTGCTAAATAGTTACCATTTTTCTATTTTTCGAATCTACATCATCGATCATGCAACGTATAGGTATTTTGCTGCTTTTTCTGGTGATTTCTGCAAGGATTGCATTTGCGCAAGAGCCTACCTTCAGTCGCTTGCCGGAAGACATGGTCGTGTCCAACGTGGCTGCCACCGCCATGTATCAGGACAAACAAGGATTTTTGTGGATCGGCACTTGGAATGGTTTGTACCGCTACGATGGTTACAATCTGAAAAAATTCAAACTCACCATCACTTCACCAGACGAAATCAAGGGCGAAAAAATCATTGCATTGTACGAAGACCGGGAAGGCTACCTCTGGGTGGGGACTGAAAATACCGGCTTGTATCGCCTGGATCGAACTACTGAGAAATTCAAAGTCTATCAACACGACCCTAATCAGAAAAATTCCTTGCTCGACAACCGGGTTGGCAGCATCTTTCAGGATGACCAAGGGAAAATTTGGGTGGGTACAGCGCGTGGTCTATGTGTCTTGAACCAAGACCATACTTTTACCCACCAGGAAGACTCACCCATTTCCAATACAGAAATTGTAAAGACCATTCGTGGACGGGATGGTTCCTATTGGTTCGCTACAACCTATGGCGTGTACCGAGGTATTTTGAGCGCCAAGGGGCGGTTTTCTATCACCCGAATGGAGGTGGTTCCCACAAATGCTGAGGCTAGTCAAGTGGCCGCGCACAACCACGTTTATGACATTGTAGAAGACCCCCGCAAAGACAATCTTTTTTGGATTGCTACCCGGAATGGGCTTAAACGTTTGGATTTTGCCAACAACCAAATTCAACACATTCAGGCTTCGCCCAATGGGCTATCCAATAATTTGACCACCAGCATTGTTTTTCCTTCCCAGCATGGAGATGGTGGTTTTTTTATTGGCTCTGATTATGGCTTGAATTACTATATCCCTGAGAAAGGCACTTTTAAACGTTATTTTCATATCCCCAAACAAAGTGGCACCCTACATGCCAGTACGGTGCTGACTTTATGTGAAGACCGGGTTGGCCAGATTTGGGTTGGCACGAATAAAGGGGTGGGTAAAATGAACTTCCAACGCAATCCCTTTGCCTCCATTCATTTCCCCGAAGACGTGAGCATCAACAGCATGGCCTATGCCAACAATCGGGTTTGGGCAGGAAGTTTTGGGCAAGGTATTTTTGAAATCATTCGCAAGCAGGAACAAGTAAGTACCCGGCGGATTTCCCTGGGTGGCCAGGCCGATTTTATCCATTCCTTACACGCCGATAAGCAAGGCAACATCTGGGCGGGTACCCGTGGCGAAGGCCTCATCGTTTTTAAGGCCGACAATCCCGCTCAACGCAAACAATACACCGTAGCCAATGGCTTGAGTCACAACTACCTGATGAGTGTATGGGGCGATGCCAGAGGTTTGATTTGGATAGGTTCCTGGGCCGGCGGGCTAATTCGGCATGACCCGGAAAAAAGGACTTTCCATGTATACCGCAAGATCAAAGGTGGCGGGAATCTAGATCAATTCCCAATTGTACTGACTTTTGAGTACAAAAATGAAGCGGGTGAAAACGTCCTCTGCATAGGTACCCGCGGAGGAGGCTTGCTCGAATTGTTGTTGGACAAAGATGGTTTTCCTCAAAAACTCTTGCGCAAATCCACCAATAATCCTACCCAGGCCAACACCATCTCCAGCAATTTTATCAATTGTTATTGGAAAGATTTATTTGGTCGAACTTGGGTTGGCACCGAGGATGGCCTCAATTTGTGGAATCAAAAAAAAGGGACCTTTAAACAATACTTCAAAGCCGATGGCCTGCCCGACGACATCATTCAATCCTTGGCCGAGGATGAAAATGGCCACCTCTGGGTTTCCTCTACCCGCGGGGTGAGTCGCTTTTCACCTGAAATAGGCAAAAAAGACTACGCCCGGGTCTTCGATACCCAGGACGGGCTGCCTTCCAATTTTTTCAACTCCAATGTGAGTGTGTACACCCAGGACCGCTATGTGTTTTTTGGCAGCAATAGTGGTGTTTTGTATTTTCAACCGCACCAAATTCGGGAAAACCCCATCGCGCCTACCGTAGAATTGGTTGATTTTCGACTCTTTAACCACTCGATCGGGGTAGGGGATAAGGTAAACAACCGGGTGATTCTTCAGCAAAGCATAGGCTCTACTCCCGAGTTGGTCTTGCGGTACAATGAGAATTTATTTTCTATCGAGTTTGCGGCCATTCACTTTTTGGAACCCAACAAAAATCAATACAAATTCCGGCTTTTGGGCTTCAACGAGGAATGGATTCCATCGACGGCCAAGGAGCGGGTTGCGCATTTTAGCAATTTATCTCCAGGGCGTTACACCTTTGAGGTTCAGGCAGCCAACAACGATGGGCTTTGGGCTAAAGAACCTGCCTTGCTCAAGATTCGCATTCTGCCGCCGTTTTGGTTGACCTGGTGGGCTTACCTCATTTATGCCGGATTGATTGCCGGGGCCATCGTTGTATACCGTCAAAGTATTTTGCTGCGGGAAAAACTGCGGAATCAGGTCAAAATGGAGACCTTCAAACGGGAAAAAACGGAAGAGCTCGGGCAAATGAAAATCCATTTTTTTACCAATATCTCGCA
>JAAFHQ010000377.1 GCA_013298445.1 Chitinophagales bacterium
AAGGCAATTGTTCAACCACCTCTAAAAAATGGGCGGTTTCGCACACTTTCATCACTTCTTCCTTGCTGAAAGGCAAGCCTAGGGTGATGTTGTACTCAATGGTGTTTTCAAAAATTTCGGGCTCCTGGGGGAAAAGGGTGATGTAATCGGAAAGCACCTCCAGTCTGTCGTAATTTTTGCCATCCGCAATCAACTGCAGGCCTGGCTTAGGTGGGTACAAGCCCCGCATCAAGGCCAACAAGGTGCTTTTGCCACTACCACTTTCACCAATGAGTGCGATCCGTTTGCCTCGTGCGATTTGGATGTTCAGGTCATGTAAACCCGGTCGATACTGACCTTCGCCAGATGCGCCTTCCAGTTCGTGGATGTAGTTGAGCTGGTTAATTTGAATTTTTTGCCAGTTTGGGGGCAATAGCCCGGCGGATTCGGGCAAGTGCTGCTGGTCGTAGGCTTCAAAGATGTTTTTGGCAGTTTGCACATCGGTATGCTGGGTGACAATCTGGTTGTACTGCCAGGCAATATCGTGAAATACACTAGTGAAACGCTGAACGTAAGTCATCAAGGTGACCAGGCCCCCGATTAGGAAAAGTTGGCCAGGAACATACGTTTGATAAATGTAGCCCACGATGATGGTACAATAAATAATGGCTACAATCCCATCAACGGTGAACCATTTCAGTTCGTTGATCCAAATTTTGCGCCGGAATGGTGGGAAAATCTCGGCTACTTTTTGCATCAACCCACTTTCCATCCGTTTTTCCAGTCGCAAAGTGATGACCGTAACAATATTGGAAAGGCTATCAAAAAGATTGGCCGAAACCGCGTGTTCCCGCTCGTTTGTTTCCCGCTGGTATTTGATCATGGGTTTATCGAATTTGAAAATGGTGTAAACAGCGATAATCCCCAATACAATGGCAATGGCGCCAAATAAGGGCGAGAAATAGAGCATTGCCGCAAATGAAAAAATGAATTTGGTAAAAGCGTGGATGTACATAAAGCCGTTTTGGAAAAACTCTTTCAGGGCTTCATAAGCTTTTCGAACCCGGTTAATGGTCATTCCACTATGGTTGTCCTGATGCCATTTTACGGTTAAATGCAGCACTTTGTGGTACATTTCCTGCAGGAAATTCCGGCTCAGATTAAAGGCAATGCTTCGCTCCATAATCCGGGCAAAAAAGTGAAACCCCCAGCCACTAAAATGCAAGACCAGATAAGCCACAACGTAGATCCAAAGGGATTTTAAGACATCAACGCCCTCTTTTTGAAGCTCATTGATGAACCAACCCCAGGCAATGGGCAAGCAGGCATCAATTAAGTTGTTGGACATAAACATGCCATACACGATCAGGTAACGCCCACGTTCTTCACGGGCATATTTCCAGGATGTAATCAAAAGGGAGATATAGGGATTGCGGGCAATGGATTTGAACATGGCAGGAGCGATTTCGAGGCAGTAAAATAAGCTAGCTTTCGCGCAATGAACCCAGATTGTGCGGAAAAAGTTTCCTCTTGGCTGACATTCTGCCTGCCAAAATGGCAAATTAGGCGATTGTTCGGCGCTTGGCACAACCTTTGACAGCAGCAGGTGAGCCGCTGTAGCAGTACGGGCTTCAATTCGCTTATTTCTTCCAGAAAAATAAAATCAAAACCATTATGGCAGCAAAGGAAATTACCCTCAGCAATGCCGCTCAGGAAAAACTCAAACGTGGCATCGATAAACTGGCCAACGCAGTTAAAGTAACCCTCGGGCCAAAAGGCCGCAACGTGGTGATTGAAAAAAAATTCGGTGCTCCGCAAGTCACTAAAGACGGAGTAACCGTAGCCAAAGAAATAGAACTGGAAGATGCACTCGAAAACATGGGTGCCCAGATCATCAAGGAGGTAGCCTCCAAAACGGCCAATGCGGCAGGTGATGGAACAACTACTGCCACTGTTTTGGCACAAGCCCTGATTACCGCCGGCTTAAAAAGTGTCACTTCTGGTGCCAACCCGATGGACCTCAAACGCGGAATTGACAAAGCAGTAAAAGCTGCCGTTGCCAACCTCAAAGAGCAAGCCGAACAAGTAGGTGACGATTACAATAAAATCAAACAGGTAGCCACCATTTCAGCCAACAACGATGAAGAAATTGGTGAACTGATTGCCGACGCCATGAAGCGGGTCAGCAAGGATGGCGTCATCACCATTGAAGAAGCCAAAGGGACTGAAACTTATGTGAAAGAAGTAAGCGGTATGCAATTCGACCGCGGCTACCTTTCGCCCTACTTTGTGACCGACACCGAGCACATGGTTGCCGAATATGACAATCCTTTCATCCTGATTCACGATAAAAAGATCTCCAACGTCAAGGACATCCTGCCGATTTTGGAAAAGACTTCTCAAATGGGTCGCCCACTGCTGATCATCGCAGAAGATGTAGACGGTTCGGCTCTGAGTACACTGGTGGTCAACCGCCTGCGCTCGGTGTTGAATGTGGTAGCCGTTAAAGCTCCAGGTTTTGGCGACCGCCGCAAGGCCATGTTGGAAGACATCGCCATCCTGACCGGAGGTACCGTGATCAGTGAAGAGCAAGGTTACGCGCTGGAAAACACCGACATTACCCTGCTCGGTCAAGCCGAAAGGATCACCATAGACAAAGACAATACCACGGTTGTAAATGGCAAAGGTGCCGAGGACGCAGTGAAAGGCCGGGTTGGTCAAATCCGTTCTCAAATCGAAATCACGACTTCTGACTACGACCGCGAAAAACTGCAGGAGCGCCTGGCCAAATTGGCGGGCGGTGTAGCCGTACTGAACATCGGTGCAGCTACCGAGATGGAAATGAAGGAGAAAAAAGACCGGGCAGATGACGCCCTGCATGCGACTCGGGCTGCCATCGAAGAAGGTATTGTAGCAGGTGGCGGGGTAGCACTGGTCCGTGCCATCAAAGCACTGACCAACCTTAGAGGTGTAAACGAAGACGAAAACATCGGCATCGACATCGTGCGCAAAGCCCTGGAATTCCCGCTGCGCATCATCGCTGAAAATGCGGGTGTAGAAAGCTCCGTCGTACTTCAAAAAGTACTCAACGGCAAAAACAGCTACGGCTTCAATGCCCGAACTGAGGTATACGAAGATTTGATGGCCGCAGGGGTAATCGACCCCGCCAAGGTTACCCGCGTAGCCCTGGAGAATGCTGCATCAATCTCCGGTATGGTATTGACCACTGAAGCTGCGATCAGTGATAAGCCAGAGAAGAAGAGTGCGGGCGGTGGCGGACACCATCACCACCACGATGACTACGGCATGTAATTTTTAGCATAAAGACAAAAGAGAGGGTACAAGGAACACCAAGCGAAGCGTTGTCAACGCCTAACTTTGTGTCCTTTGTGCCCTCTTTTTTTTCTTTGTGGTAAAAAAATGCAACTCTTGTTCCTAGCTTAGACCTTAAAGTAACTCAACACACTTTGCTTATACGACACCCCAATCGGAATTTCCGCCCCACCCTGCAAATACACTCGATTTCCCTCCAACTTGCTTAGATAATCCACATTGATCAAATACGACTTGTGGACCCGGATGAATTGTGGCAATTGTTTTTGGAGGTCACTCATCGTTTCACTGGCCAATAAAGGGCGCTGCTGAAGAAAATGCAACTGCACATAATTCCCCGCTGCTGAGATGTAAACAATGTCGGCAGTGTCGATTTTTTGTCGGGCATTGTTGATGTTCAATAAAAGGTAGCTTGGGGTTGGAGCGGTGGTGGGACTGGGCACAACGGGAAGTTCCGCGCTGGGCGCAATCAACCGATCAACAGCTTTGATGAAGCGCTCAAAACGAATGGGTTTGAGCAAATAATCCACCACGCCATACTCATACCCTTCCAAAGCAAACTCGGCATAAGCAGTGGTGAGAATCACCCGGGGAGGATTTTTTAAAGCGGTCAAAAGCTCCAGGCCGCTCAGTTCGGGCATGTCAATGTCCAAAAATAACAAATCGATGGGGTGCTGGTGCAAAAAATTGAGGGCATCCAGCGCATTGTAGCAATGCCCCAACAAGGTCAGGCGCTCAATTTTTTCGATGTAGCGCTCCAGCACGACATGGGCTGGGGGTTCGTCGTCGACAATCAGACAGCTTAACTTCATCGGCTTTCGAGTTGTAGGGTTAGGGTCAAATGGTATTTTTCGGGGGTATGTTCGATGTCCAGTTGGTGCCGCTGCGGGTAATCGGCCATCAAGCGCTGACGAACGTTTTGCAGGCCCAGCTGGTTCGAGGTTTTGGGGCTGGGCTTGGCCGCAATGGAGTTTTGGCATACAAAGCTCAAACTGGAACCGGTCACCTCAAAACAAACGTGGATGTGCTGCGACCCAATGCCTGCGCTGTGCTTGAAGGCGTTTTCTACCAAAGGCAAAAACAGGAGTGGGGTGATTTGCAAGTGCTCAAAATCGCCCCGTTTTTCCACCTCTACCACGGCATCGTACAAGCGGATTTTTTCCAATTCAATAAAATGTTCGGTCAGGGTAATTTCTTCGGCCAGGGCTACTTTGGCACGTTTGCTGATTTCCAATTGGTAGCGGAGCAGGTCGGCCAATTGCAGGATCATTTCATTGGCTTTGCTGGGGTCTTGCAGGTTGGTGGCGTAGAGGTTGTTCAGGGCATTGAACAAAAAATGGGGCTGGATTTGCATCTTGAGCAATTGCATTTCCGCTTCCAGTTGCCGGGCCCGGGCATCCTGCAATTGCCTTTGCCGCCGGATACCCGATTGAAAAAAATAAGTCCCCGTCGACAGTAGCCAATTGATAAACAAGGTAGGGAGTAGGCCCCAAAATGCCAGTTTCTCCTCGCGCACGTAAGCCAAAGCCAGGCCCAAGACAAGGTTGGAGAGGAAAAAGAAAGGCATCATGCGCAGGAAGTAAGCACCATAACGCTGCCGATCCAGAAAGCGCTCCAGACAGCCGTAGTTAATATAGCTCAGCACCGTAGAAACGACCACAAAGCAGGCCAATGATCCCAAAATCAAGGACCATTCCGCTCCTTCTCTGCCCCTGGACAGGATGAGCGCTCCCCAAAAGCCCAACCAGGCCACCAAATGCCAAAGCCAATTTTTCCACTTCATCTGCGGAAAATACGCTTAAAAATGAATAGGAAAAAAGGCGAATGATGAACCGCATTCATCCACCATCAACTACATTCGTGTAAACAAAGCAGGACTTCATCATTTGAATTTGGAATTGCCCGGCCCTGCCTTGAGTTTTGTACACAAAAAGCACAATGAAAATTTACCCGACTGTTGTTTTTTGTTTCTTTTTTGTGGCCCAAATGGCTGCGCAACAAGTAGATACCATCCACATCGACCAGCAAGGTCTGCTCACCCAAAACCTCAAATCGGCCAAAAGCCAGTACCTGGTTTCTGTGCACAGCTCCGACCCAGCACGGATCCGCAACCTCTCCCTCTGGACGCGTGAACTCAGCCTGGAGACCCGCCAAGGCAAAGAGGTAATTGTGGTAAAACAGGATTGGCAGGGGCAGGACACCCTCTTCAACCGCAGCGTTTATTCGGTATCGGAAAAAGCTACGTTCAAGCCCATTTACCACTACGCCAAATCCCCACGAGGCATCGAGGCCTACAATTTTGAAACCGGGCGCATCATTGGTGCTGATAGCGTAGCGAACAACTCTCGTAAGGGCTGGCAAATCCCCTTGTCAGAGCCGACCCTCAACTGGGAGCTGGCTCTGGAAATTCTGGCACTCCTGCCCTTCAAGGAAGGCAAAACCTTCGCCATCAATTTTTATCACCCCGGCAGCAAGGGAGGGCCGCAATATTACCTCTACAAAGTAATTGGCAGCGAAATGCTCGATCTGGCCGGAGGCCAACGTGTGGATACCTGGAAACTCCAAATCGATTACGGTCAGTACAATTCAACGGCTACGTTTTGGGTAAGCAAAAAAACGCGCGAAGTATTGAAGTCCCTGGATTTGTTCAAAGGGGGTTATCGGTACAAGGTGAAATTGGTGAATGGGGTGGAGTGAGGACTCCTCTAAAACAACTTCGTCTGTCCATCCACATCAAACTCGATGCTATCCCCAGCTTGCAGCTTATCGGGCATTACCTCGGCAGGTTTTTCAGCCGGTTTTTCTGCAGA
>JAAFHQ010000378.1 GCA_013298445.1 Chitinophagales bacterium
ATATTTTTTCTCTCAGGTTGCCAATTATTTGAAGGTTTTTTGTTTGGTAGAATGGCAGAAAAGAGATTTAAGGAATGGTACAAAAATGAATTTATTCCATCGAATTTTAGAGATACAATTCATTCTATTTATGACTACAGCAAATTCATTGAAAAAAAAATTGTAATAAATGTACACAATAGATCTAGTTATGGTACCATATGTGTGTCCAAAGAGACCATTGATTTTTTAAGGCGAGGAGATTCAATAATTAAAGAAAAAAATAAATCTATTTTTATCATTAAAAAACAAGACGGAAGAGTTATTTCTTTTAAAGTAAATTTTTGTAACTAAGACTCACAACAGCTAGCCCCAATACCTATTGGCACAACCTTTCCCAAAAAGCCATCTACAACAAAGGCAGCCAAGCCCAATCCTTCTCCCGACTGATCTTAGCTGCCCACCGCTGGTACGGCTGGTACGGTGTCTCTGACCCGTACCATTATTACCGCATCTTCAAGACGCACGAGTATGCACGCTGGCATGAAAACAACACCAGCAAAATTTTCTTATGATTGACACTTTTTTCGATTTTGTGCATACTTATGCGTCTTGAAGACGCGGGGATAATAGGTGCAGGTAGGAGACCGTGCACCAGCGTTGTGCATTGGAAATGGGTGAGATGGATTTGAACTAGCTGGGTGAACAGCGACGTTACCTACCAGACCGCTTGAATATCTATTCGACAGTCAAGCGGTTGTAGGTTTTGTACCCACTCAATATTTTTATTTTTCCAACACGATCACCAAAGTATCGTTACCCATTACCCCCGAAAGTATTCGACGATTTTCTTCAATTTTTACAATGCCTGTAAATGGGGGAATATCCTTTCGGGGATAACGCCATCTGGCGATAATTTTATCTTCATTCAACTCATAAGTACCTATAAATCGATTATTTGTGGTATTGAAATCAAATACAATTTCATTAGCTACGTCAAAATAAACCCTTGTTAATGTACTGTCATAAACTGATTTTGCTTTTTTATCAACACCATTAATTTCTAATTTTTGCACTTGGTACTTCCCTGTAAGTTGAGGGTTTTTATCTCTTGGAAGACGCAACAAAATCAAGAACAAGGGTAAAAATACAATAACAAATCGTGTTGTTGTTTTAATAACAGGGCCTGTTGAAAGCAAATGGGAGGTATTCCAGTCTTTGGAAAAAAAGAAATCTCTAATTTTTTCAAAATCTTGAAAGAGCAGATAAAACAAAGCAAGAATGAGTATTACGGCATGAATAATCACCCCAAAGTCTAAATGGTAAAAAATATCGATACTTAGAATAGTTATCATTATCGGCAAGAGCGTAAAAATCCCCAAAGCTCTGGTTTTTGAGAAAAGTAGAAACAATGAACCTACCATTTCTAATAAACCAATGGTTACAATAAATGGGAATGATCTTCCGAAAAATGCCCACATCAACGAAACATCATCAATTTCAGTAAAAGGCAAGTCTAACATGCCTAATGGCACATTAAATTGAAAATGGTAAAATTTCTGCCAACCGAAAGTAATGAGATCAAGAGCAATGGCCCCACATAGTATTGCGATGTTGGCTCTGTAAATTTTCGTAAAATCCTTTTCTCTTTTTACCCACCACAATGAGTACCCAACATAACAAACCAAAATTATAAGGCTTGGTATAGTTAGGAATAATAGGGGAATTGGATTTAAAAAGAAGAAGCATATCCTACTTAATACTTTTACTAGGACTAATCCTGTAAAGACAATTAAGCCAATTGGACCATTTTTTTTTGAATGATTCATTTCATTTGTTTGTGGGTTAAAAAAAATATTTTTCATCCACAAACCTATCAGTAAAGCCATTGCGAAGAGTCCAGAATTATCCAATCGAACTAAAAACCTACGGTTTATCGTGATTTTTCTTGAATTCCAAAGGAGAGCAGCCAACAACTTTTTTGAAACAAGTAAAAAATGCAGACTTTGAGCTAAAACCAGATTCGTAGCCAATTCCTTCAATGCTTAAAAACGTGTGTTTCTTAGACATTAAAAGCCTTTTGGCTTCATTTATTCTGTAATTATTGATAAAACTATTAAAGCTTATTGAAAGGCTCGAATTAAGTAAAAAGGATAAATCATGGGTAGATATGGATAGTTTTTCAGCCAGTTGATACAAGTTAATGTCACTCTGCAAGTATGGTTTTTCGCTTTCCATAATGGACTCCAATTTTGATTTCAATAAGACTGTCTCTTCTGCATTTAGGCGTGGAATAGTACTCTTTTTTGAATGATTGCTTTCAATTATTTCTTGAATCTCTGTTTTTACGGTATCAGGGAATGGGTAGATTTCTTTTTGTTGTAAAATGTAATAGGCAATTGCACCACAGGCAAAACTGTAAAAAACAGGTAAATAATCAAACCCTAATAAGCCTTTAAATTTGGATCTCAACATTCCAATAAGGATGATTGCCAAAATAACAAACAATAGCTTCAAAAGCCAATTAAGGTTTATCGAGGCATCTTCGGAGGAAAACAATGTAACATTCTTTCGGTGTCTTCTTAATAAGACAAATGACATCGTCCAATATACGATTATTTGCAGCCTTAATGTGAGGAATACGCCTGTACCAAGGTATTTGCTAAGTTGGGCTGGAAGTGCTATAGGATATTTATTCTGTATCAAAAAACTAAAAGCAAAAAAAGTGAATATCGAAAAAGGGATAAAATGCAGTAAATCGTACTTAGAAAAGTTATACTTGGGGTGTGTAAAATACACAATGCTAAAATATAAACAGGGTGCGATTAAAAAACGGCTACATTCACTTAACGCCACAAAATTTGGATATTTTCCATACAGCTCTTGCTCTATTAATGCTAAACCGACACAAATCAAAAAGCTACCAAACCAAGTTTTAGCATTTTTAGTGTTATGTTCTAGGTTTATATAAACAACAAACGATAGTAAAATAAAGCAACCAGCAGCAAAAGAGTAATCCATAAAGCTGTTTTTTCAAATTTTCATAAACTCATTTACAACAAAAGGCAGCCAAGCCCAATCCTTCTTCCGACTGCTCTTAGCTGCCCTCCTTGCAAAAGTTTATTCTACCAAAGTGTGGAATTTGACCCTACCTTATCGCCTCATTCCCCCGCACCCCATTTCTAATCCTCACCGCATCCAGCACCTCATAAACAAAAATTTTGCCGTCGCCGATGTTCCCTTCAGAAGCATTGGTGAGGATGACGTCGATGCACTTTTCCAGGTTTTCATCGCTGACCACGCAGATGATCAGGATTTTGGAGTGCAAAATGAGTGGAATCTCCGTTCCACGGTATACTTCCGCATACCCTTTTTGTAAGCCTGCACCTTTGACCGGCATTACGGTCATGCAGGGAATTTCCGCAGCTACGAGGCCAGCTTGAACGGCCTTGAGTTTGGAAGGTCTTATGATGGCTTCTACCTTTTTCATGTTGAAAATGCTGAGTTTTGGTTAATCAAAAGTGGTGTAAGCTTCCACCCCGTACTCGGCGGAGTCGATACCCGCCAATTCTACGTTCCGTTGTACCCGAATGCCAATCAATTTATCCAATAACTTGAACAAAAGGAAGGCCGCAACAAAGGAAAAGGCACCAATCACGGCCACCCCTTGAAATTGAACCCACAATCCCGTCCATTGCCCCGTGGTAAATAAGCCGTTTTTGAGAGAAAACAAGCCCACCGCCAAAGTTCCAAAAGCGCCGTTGACCCCGTGTACCGCAACCGCTCCAACCGGATCGTCGATGTGCATCCGATCAATGGTGATCACCGCAATGTCCACCAGGATACCAGCTACCAAACCAATCAGCAAGGCTGCGCCCGGGGTGACCACATTACACCCAGCGGTGATGGCCACCAAACCAGCCAGAATGCCATTGATCACCATAGTAATGTCCACCGCTTTGTGGCGCAAGCGGGTGTACACCATCGTGGAAATGCCGCCCATCGCCGAAGCCAAAAAGGTGTTGACCGCAACGGTGCCAATCATTTCCCACTTGCCCACGGCTCCGAGCGTAGAGCCTGGATTGAAGCCGAACCAGCCAAACCACAACACAAAGGCACCTACCGCAGCCAGGGTCAGGTTGTGACCTGGAATTGGATTGATGGAACCATCCGCATTGTACTTGCCAATGCGTGGCCCCAAGGCAATAGCCCCTGCCAATGCAGCAAACCCACCCAGAGTGTGCACTACCGCAGAACCCGCAAAATCGTTGAAACCTTGCAAGGCCAGCCAACCCTTGGGGTTCCAGGCCCAATTGGCGGCCATGGGGTAAATCAGGGCACAAAAAACGGTCACGAACGCAGCGTAGGCCCACACCTTCATACGTTCGGCAATCGCCCCAGAGACGATTGAAATGGCCGCCACCGCAAAGCCCATTTGGATGAACCAAAAGAGGGTGTTTGAAACGGTCAGGCCCAGGCCAAGGTCGTAATCCAGGATGCCCAGGCCAAAGGCAAACCAACCGTTGGAGCGACCATAAGCAATGGCAAATCCAACGCCATAAAAAGCAATACCGCCGAAAATAACATCAATGATCACCTTGGCGATGATGCTGATGGAGTTTTTGGAGCGAACAAAACCCGCTTCCAATAAGGCGAAACCGCCCTCCATCTGAAAAATTAAGGCAGCACAAAGGGCTACCCATACAGAATCGATGGCGTGCACCAATTCTGCCTGGTTTTTCACTAATTCTTCCATAAAGTTGAGTTGAAAAGGATTGATAGGGGCAACGCGCAGTACGTATACCCAAGAATGAAGTGAGTAAAAAACCGGTGAAAAACAGTCTTATGCTTTAGTTGAAAAAAGACATTAAACGGTTCCGTTCACCGCTGTTGCGAAGATATAAGGTAACTTGATACCATAATTATTTTGATGAATCATTAATTCGGATCATATTTTTTTCTTTTTACGTTGGCCACGCTTGCTAAAAAGTATCAAATAAAAGGCTATTTTTATACGGAGAACCCATTGTTCCTGACCATAATAAAGGATGAAAACGCACCTTGCCCAACTAATGCAACGCAGCTTTCAACGTGCGTTGCAACGTTCTGCACCGGACTATTGGCGTAGCCGCCGCCAGTTTGTACGCCAGTTTACCGGGCTTTCGGCCGGGGTACTAATGGGGCAATCCTTATGGCCGGAAATGGCTAAGAAACCTAAAGTACTGATCATCGGGGCGGGAATTGCAGGTTTGAGTGCCGCGCATCAGCTCAAAAAAGCAGGCATCAAGGCGCATTTGTACGAGGCTTCGAACCGTTTTGGTGGCCGGATGATGACCCTGCGCAATTATTTTGGACCAGGATTGACTACCGAGTTGGGCGGTGAGTTCATCGACGCCTATCACGAGGATATGCTGGCGCTGGCCAAAGAATTCAACCTGGAAATTTACGACCTCAGGAAAGACGAGGCTTCGCTTGAACAGTCTTTGTACTTTGGTGGAAAGCACTACACCGAAGCAGATTTAAGCCAGGCCATTGAGCCTTTTATACCTCAATTTCGGGCCAGCTTGGAAAAACTCCCGGAAGACTTTGAACAAATTTCCTACCACAACTCCGATTCCTGGAAAAGCCTGGATCAGCTCTCCATTCCGCAATACCTCGACAGCATTGGTGTAAAGGGCTGGCTCAAGGATTTTTACCACAGCAACATGTCGAGTTATTACACCATGGATGCTGCCGAGCAATCGGTGATCAACCTTTTCCTGCTTTTGGGTTTGCCCGCAGTTGGCCACGAACACGAGGAACAGGAAGAGGTGGCCGAAGTTTTTAAAATCCGTGGCGGCAGCCAGGCTTTGACAGAGGCCCTGGCAAAATCGCTGGAAGGGCAAATCAAACTCGGGCATGCTCTGACTGAGATCATTAAACACCCTGACGGCACCTATACTGCTGTGTTTGACCACCTGGACAAGCCCAAAAAAATCAAGGCAGATTACCTGATTTTGACCTTACCTTTTACCAAACTGCGGGAGGTAAAAACGACCGGCTTCCAATGGTCGCCCGTCAAAGGCAAATGTATTCAGGAATTGGGCTATGGCAATGGAGGGAAAATCCTGTTTGGCCTCAATGAACGCATCTGGCGCAAAC
>JAAFHQ010000385.1 GCA_013298445.1 Chitinophagales bacterium
TTCCTCCACCTCTTTATTCACTGCCCGGTTTTCGGCAAACTTACCACTGATCAAACCATAACCAGAACTCAAAATCATCACACCCCCGGCAATGCGCATGGCACTGATGCGGATGCCAAAAAACTCGAGGATAAGGGTCCCGGCAAAAAAGAAGCCCAGCAAAATGATGGTAAAATAAATCCCGGTGCTGCGCGCGGTTTGGTTGCGCTCCACAGGCGTGTAATTTGGAGTCATCGCCAAAAACACTGGCACTGCCCCCAAGGGGTTGACCACCGAAAACAGGGCACCCAATACGGCAAAAAACAATTCAATCATCATGTGGCAAGAGTTGAGAAGGTTCTAGTACTTAGCTAAAGAGCAAGATTAAAATCGGCTGAGAAAATAAGCAAAAGAGTGGAAATAAAAAAGGGAAGCCGAGTGACTTCCCTTAAAAACACCTAAAACCCATATTCATATCATGAAAACCTTGCAAAACAAATCACAGGAAAGGTATTCTAAACCCGTGAACGTGCATTATATCTTTGGCTTCGAGTGGTTTTAAAGTAAGGGGAGTCTAAAAACTCCCCCTCGAAAAACACCTAAAACCCATATTACAAATTCGTAGAGTTGTAATCAGAGTAGGAAAAAAGGGGGGATTTCCCCCCACTAAGCACTAAAAACCCTATCTCATGAAAAAACTCATTTTCTTATGCATCCTCAAATTGGATAGTTCAAAAGTTTTCATCGCTCGCTCTTCACTCGGGCAAGATTGAAAAGAAGGGGAGAAATTAAAATCCTCCCCATCCATAACACCTAAACCCATAACCTATCATGAAAAACTTAAGTCTATCGCTAAGCTACTCAAGCCTTTGCTTTTTCGCTTGTTTGTCTTTTTGACGCGGGCATTTTTAAAAGTCACACTTTAGTGTAATTTTTTTTTCTTTCTTGATAAAAAAAATTCTAAAGTTGACTTTCACTCCCGTCCATTGTGTCAAAAACACACATTCATTAATGTATATACTTTTTTGACGCCCCGGCTACGAAAAGTCACGCGAAGGACGAAATTTTTTTCATTTAATGGAAACTAAGGAAAAATATTTCGATAAACCGTAGTCAAACAATAGAAATACGCAGCAAAATGGGGTATTTTGGCTGTTCATCGTTGATTTTCATGCTTTTAAGCCATTCGAGTGCTAAAAGAAGCTTTATTGCTGCAGTAAATCGTCTAAATGGTGGTAATTGTCAATAAAGCGCAACACGTTGGGGAAATGTGCAAACTCTTCCTGACTATGGGTTGTCGTTACCACCACCACCTGACATCCGGCTCTGCGGGCCGTTTCTACCCCAGTAGGTGAATCTTCAAAAATCAGGCAGTCTTCGATGGGCAGGCCCATGCCCTGAGCCACCATTTGAAACACTTGGGGGTCGGGTTTGCCCTTGGTGACCATTCCAGCATGGACCACAGTTTGGAAATAATTGCGCAAACCGTAGATGTTGTCCAGCACAAAATTGACATTTTCGGCGGGTGCAGCAGTGCCTACTCCCATCGGGATGCCTTTGGAATGGACTTTTTGTAAAAAATCGGGTAATCCGTTGATCAGTTTTAAATCAGAAATGAACTGACGGCGGTAGGCATTTTCTTTTTCCCAGGAGATGCGTTTAAATTCTTCTGGGGTAAAACGGTCACCAAAAAGTCCAGCCAAAATCTCCTCATTTTTGCCATGAATCTTTTGTCGAACCTCCTCCAATTCCATTTCCAGGCCCAATTCAGCCAGTTTTATTTGCCAGGTGCGGTGGTGTACCATCATGTTGTCTACCATCGTACCGTCCATGTCAAAGATAAATGCTGCCATTTTTTTTTAATTTGAAGGCACAAATATCTGTATTTTGGAGGGAAGAAGGTGGGTTATATTTTTGAATAATTTCAAGCACTACGATGCAATTTGTCAAAATTTTATTTTCCTCTTGCTTCATTTTTGTGTTTACACTGGCTACTGGCCAATCCACTCAAGTACAGGTTATTCGAGGAAGTATTGCTGATGCCACGCTGAAGGCGCCATTAGAAGGGGCCAACATCGTTTTGCTTTCATTGAGCCCAAACCTGGGCACCAGCTCCAATGCCGGGGGCCATTTCCGCATTGAGGCAGTACCCATTGGCCGCCATTCCTTAAAAGTCAGTTTTGTTGGCTACAAAGACCTGTATCTCAACAACATTTCTGTGGAATCGGGCAAAGAAACCTTCTTGAATATTGAGTTGGAAGAGGACATCCAGCAGGCCAATACGGTCACCATCCGTGCAAAATCAGATAAAACCAAAGCACTCAATGAATTTGCCGCCGTTAGTGCCCGCCAATTCAGCGTGGAAGAAACCCGCCGTTTTGCCGCCAGCCTATACGACCCCGCCCGCATGGCCACTGCGTTTGCGGGTGTAAATAGCTCTGGCGGAGATGGCAACGCCCTTGTCATTAGGGGCAATGCGCCAAATGGGCTGTTGTGGCGCATGGAAGGGGTAGACGTACCCAACCCCAATCACTTCGCCCGGGTGGGTACCTCAGGTGGAGGAATCTCCATTCTAAGTGCCCAGTTGCTGAGTAATTCAGACTTCTTCACTGGTGCCTTCCCTGCTGAATACGGCAACGCACTGGCTGGTGTATTCGACATCAAACTGCGTAAAGGCAACAATGAAAAGCGTGAACACACCCTGGCGGCTAGCATTATTGGGATAGATGTGGCAACTGAAGGCCCGTTTAAAAAAGGATATGCAGGGTCCTATTTGATTAACTACCGCTATGGTTTTTTATCCCTCATTCAAAAACTGGGCTTAAACGTGGGTGACGCACCTACTGAGTTCCAGGATTTGTCTTTCAACATCAGCCTGCCCACCAAAAAACTGGGGCAGTTCAGCATCTTTGGCTTTGGAGGGCTGAGCCAACAGGCAATTGCAGCCGTACCCGACTCCAACTTGTGGAAAACAGACGGGGATCGGCGTTTCGGTCGACTGGATGCTTCAAATACCGGAGCCATCGGGCTTACCCACAGTGTACTGCTAGGTAAAAAAACAGCCATCAAGAGCATTGTTGCGCTCAACGGCTACGCCTATCGGGAGGAAGACTCGCGTTATGAGCGTGCGAATCAACCGCTTATTTTTACCCGTGACAACCGTTTTGCTGAACAAAACATCACTTTTTCAATTGTTGCAAACCACAAATTCAATCCCCAATTTTCGCTCCGGTTTGGCGCTTACAGCAGCATCAAAAGTTTCGCATTGCGCCAGCGTGAACTAGTGAGTGGCAAATTGACTGATCGGATCAAAAATCAGGGAAAAACCAGCTTGCTCAATGCTTTTGCACAAGGCAAGGTGCGTTTTTCTGAACGTTTATCCCTGCTCATGGGTGCACATGTTCAGCACTTGTACCTCAACCACAAAACCGCACTGGAGCCTCGGGCGGCCTGGACCTGGGCGCTGTCTTCCACCCGAAACCTGGCATTGGGGTATGGGCTTCATTCACAGATGCAACCGCTGGGCAATTACTTTGCCCGGGTCATTCGGGGTAAGGACACCGTTCTGGTCAACAAAAACATGGGGTTTTCGCGGGCACATCACCTTGTTTTGGCGCACAACTGGCAATTCATGCCCAATTGGAACCTCAAAACTGAACTTTATTATCAATGGTTGTTCAATGCCCCCATTACTGCCGGGCGGGCTACCAATTTCAGTTTGTTGAACATGGACGATGATTTTACCATTGATGCGCTGGAGAACGAGGGCAGGGGAAAAAACTACGGACTGGAACTTACCCTGGAACGCTACTGGACCGACCAATTTTACCTTTTAGCCAGTTTGAGCCTGTTTGAATCTACCTATCTGGCCTCGGATGGGCAGTGGCGCAATACCCGCTTCAATGCCAATACCGCAGCAACTTTTTTAATTGGTAAAGAATGGACTTTCAAAAACCGCCGCCACCCGTCCGCCCTGGGTTTAGACCTTCGCTATTCCCATGCAGGAGGCCAACGGGTAGTGCCGATTGATTTGCTGAAATCTCGCCAACAAGCGCGTACAATCACCATCCCTACCCGAATATATGATGAAAAACTACCCGCTTTTCACCGCCTGGATGTTCAAATGGAATGGCGAGTGCAATATCCGAACCTGACGGGAAGTACCATCCTTGGCGTGCAAAATGCGACCAATCATCCTAACCCGATTCGGCAAAGTTTCAACGCCGCAACTGGGAAAATCCAGTACAGCTACCTGGCCGGAATCATCCCCGTTTTAGGATATAGGGTTGAATTTTAGCCCTTTTCCAAAATCTATTTATCTTCGACGTTCACCAAAACCTAAAACCATGCTTGCCAAACTACAAAAATGGGCCACTGGCCGCAATGTGATCATCCTGGTCATTCTTGATCTCATTTTTATGCTAGGCGTCATGCCATACATGCAACTCCTGATGGCCCTGGTTATGAATCAGCATCCTCAACCCATCGACTTGAGTATTCCAAGCTGGACCCCTGATCAGGGTTTTGCCCTGATTGAGTCTTATGGCGAGGCTGGTCGGAAATTGTACCGCACCATTGAACTCACTGCGGATGTGGTTTATCCGCTTGTTTATGGTTTTGCTTTTGCGTTGTTGATCACTTTTCTGGTGCGCAAGATAGCGCCAACCCATAAATGGCTGCCTTATCTGGCATTTTTACCACTCCTCGCAATGGTCTTTGATTACGCTGAAAACCTGGTCATCGTGACTTTGCTGTGTACTTATCCTGAAAAATGGGTGGGCGTAGCGAAACTGGGTGGCATTTTTACCTTCTTTAAATGGATACTGGCATTTGCGGCCATCGGGGGAAGTGTGATTGGTCTGATTGTGTGGGGGATTAAGGGCCTCAGCAAGCGGTAAATAAAGACTGGCACAGGAACAAACCTTTTTGTACTTTTGTTATTAGCTAAAACAATGGATCAATGACTATTGATGCAAGGAAATTACATTTGATCAAACGTTTGATGGACATCGAGAATGAGTCCATTCTAGATAAATTGGAGGCTATAGTAGATGCCGACCCCCTTGATTTGCTGTTGGCAGATGTCGAACGCATCAACAACGGTGATACTACTGATTTCCTTTCATTTGCCAGCACTCATGAACTAGCTGATCATTTGGGTGTAAAATGGACTCCAACGGATGAACATTCAGATAAGCCCTAACGCCCTTGATCATCTTCGCTATTGGGCTGAAACCAATCCCCGTATACTAACCAAAATACTCAATCTGGTCGAATACATTCGTAGAGATCCCTATGAAGGTGTTGGTCAACCTGAGCCACTCAAACATGAGTTGGAAGGTTTTTGGTCACGTAGAATTGATAAAGAACATCGAATTGTTTATAAGTACCAGGAGGAAGATGACCTTATCATCATTGTAGCTTGCAAAGGGCATTACAATTTCGAATAAATACATAGCCCTTATTTTGCAGTATTTTTCAGCGCTCCCCCTTTATGAGGATGTTTTTGTTCCCTCAAAGCCGCAGCTTTGTACCAACAAAAACGTCCAAGCCATGCGACCCATTTTCCTGCTCATCACACTGTTCTATTGCGCCATTCAAAACTTACAAGCCCAAAGCCAGCCCATTCAATCGCCCCGATTGGCGGTTCAACCCAAAGTGCGGGCAGTCGATCTGAGCCTCAAGCCGGAGCTGAACTTCAATGGTGAACCCCAACAGATTTACCGCTCACCACAATCCCGAGTGGTTCTGCTCACGGTGCGCAATACCGGCCCCATTGCTACGGGGAACTTTAGCGTTGAAGTCGTCTACAATTGGCGGGTAGATCATGAGTCTTTCACCGCCCAAAGTCTCAAAAGAACCCAAAACATCAGTGCTTTGGCCGCAGGCCAACAAGTGCAGATAGAATTTGTGGTACCCGACAATTTGATCCACCGCAATGCGCCTTACGGTTCAGCCAATGTAACGCTCAGTTTCAAAGTAGATGCAACGGGAGTAGTTGCTGAAATGTCCGAAAGCAACAATACTGCCAGCCTCAGCTTGCCTATAAAAAAAAAA